>JBEBGB010001162.1:0-1371 GCA_040081675.1 Vicinamibacterales bacterium | reverse complement strand
CTCCGCGGTGCCTCACACACGCTGTGGGGCGATTACATCGAGGCCGGCAGCTGGGCGGTGGTCGGGGCTGTGACCGGCGGAGATATCGATGTCCACGGGGCTCGCGCCGAGGACATGGAGGTTGTCGCCGCGGTACTCAAGCGGTTGAACATCGAGTGCGGCATGCACGGCGACATCTTCCGAGTCGAGCGGTCACTGCCGATGGCGGCAGGGCGTATCACCACCGGACTCTGGCCTGGCTTTCCAAGTGACCTGGTGAGCCTCGTCACTGTTCTTGCGACGCAGGCCAGCGGACGCACCCTTGTCCACGACTGGCTGTACGAACTGCGCCTCTTCGCCCTCGAACAGTTGAGCGGCATGCGCGCCGACCTCTTCCTGTGCGACCCGCATCGAATCATCGTGACGGGTCCGAGCAAGCTGAAAGGCCGCGCCCTCGACAGTCGCGACATTCGCTCGGGTATGGCGTTGATTGCTGCTGCACTCGCCGCAGAGGGCGAGAGTCGCGTGTCTCCGCTCGAGACAGTCGAGCGAGGTTATTCGCAGGTGGTCGATCGTTTGACGGCGCTGGGCGCCTCAGTGACGCGGCTGCCCTGACGCCGGGTCAGGTGACGGCGCCGCAGGCGGCGCTTGTCCGCCCGGTTGCGGCGCGCCAAGACCCGGCAGTACCGGGCGTTGCACTGGCGCACCGGGTGTGACGGGTGCAATGTCCTGCTGTGGGGGACGCGTTGGATCGGTCACCGCCGGGAGCAGCTGAATTCCCGCCCCCGAGCCACTGTCTCGCCCAACACGGAAGGCGACCAGATCACTCTCGTCGAGATCCAGCACCCGCACGATGTGCGGCGTCAGCGTCAGGATGATGTCGGTCTGGTTCGTCTCCATTCGCGAGTGTGCGAAGAGGCGGCCGATCACCGGCAAATCGCTGAGGCCGGGAATGCCGTCCAGTACCTTGCGCTCGTCATCCCGAATGAGACCAGCCAGCATGTTCGTCTCGCCGTCTCTCAGACGGATGACGGTACTGATCTCGCGGTTGCCGAACGTCGGGAGCCCGCCGAAGCCGGTCCCGGAGATGCTCTGAACGGCCACCTTCAAGGTCAACGTCACGTCATCGTCGTGATGCGTGCGCGGCGTGATGTCGATGTTGACGCCGATGTTCTCGTAGTTGAACGACGTAATCGGTTGCTGCGCCGTCCCGCCCGTGGCGATGGGCGCGAACGTGGTGACAGGAACCGGAATCCGCTCGCCGAAGCGCGCCTGTGCCGGCATGCCTTCCGAGGTGCGCAATTGCGGATTGGCGAGCGTGCGCGTGTTGGTGTCGGTCTTCAGCAGCCTGTAGTAGAGAGCAGGCAGGTTCGCCAGCAGCACGTCGGACTG
>JBEBGB010001161.1:0-1372 GCA_040081675.1 Vicinamibacterales bacterium | reverse complement strand
GTGGGCTTGATCCGATTCGGTGGACACATTTTCCGAGGGGAATACGATGTCCACACCGATGACTGACACACCCACACCGACACCCAAGCGTCCGCCCCGCCAGTTCACCGAGGAATTCAAAGCCAGCGCTGCGCGCCTGGTGCTCGATCAGGGCAAGTCGATCGCCGCGGCGGCGCGCGACTTGGACCTGAGCGAGACGGCGTTGGGCGAATGGGTCCGGCGCGCCCGCGCCGATCGCACACACGGCCGGACGGGGCTCACGACGGCCGAGCGCGAGGAGCTGGTGCGGCTCCGGAAAGAATTGCGGATCGCCCAGGAGGAGCGAGACATCTTGAAAAAAGCGGCGGCCTACTTCGCGAAGCAGAGCCGATGAGGTTTACCTTCATCGCCGCGAAGCGGGCCGAGCATACGGTCACCATGCTCTGTCGCTGTCTGCGCGTGACGCGCAGCGGTTTCTATGCCTGGCAGCGGCGTCCGGCATCGCCGCATGCGTGCAAGGACCGTCGACTGAAGGTCCTGGTGCAGGCATCGTTCAGCGCGAGCAAGCAACGGTACGGCAGCCCGCGCATTCACGAAGATCTCATCGAGCAGCAGGAGCACGTGAGCCGCAAGCGCGTGATCCGGCTGATGCAGGAAGACGGCCTGAAAGCGCGGGCGCGCAAGCGCTACAAGGTGACCACGATGAGCGACCACGACCAGCCAGTCGCGGCCAATCTGCTCGATCGGCAGTTCACGGCCGCCGCGCCGAATCAACGCTGGGTCAGCGACACGACGGAGTTCGTCGTCGGGAGCAGCGGCAGCGGCAAACTCTATTTGGCCGCGGTCTTGGACCTGTTCTCGCGGTTCATCGTGGGGTGGGCCGTCAGCGCGGTGAACGATCGGCATGTCACCATCAAGGCCCTGGAGATGGCGCTCAAGCGCCGGTGCCCAGACATCGGCCTTCTCCATCATTCCGACCAGGGGTGCACCTACGCGAGCGAGGACTATCAGGATCGCCTCGAGGCCCGCGGTATCGTCTGCAGCATGAGTCGACGCGGGAATTGTTGGGACAACGCCGTGATGGAGAGCTTCTTCTCGACGGTGAAGAGCGAACTCGGCGAACACTTCGACAGCAACGGCGAGGCGAAGATGGCGTTGTTCGACTACATCGAAGTGTTCTATAACCAGCGACGGCGGCATTCAACGCTGGGCCAGATCAGTCCAGCGGCGTTCGAGCGTCGCGCCAACGAAGAGGGCGTGGACGCCGTGGAAAACGGCCCAAACCGCCGTTTCCCACCGCGCCCACACCCGTCGTCTGGTTCACACACACAAAGGCAACACGACGAAACGCGATCCGCATAACGAAACCGTCCACTGAATCGGATCAGGGCCA
>JBEBGB010001160.1:0-1373 GCA_040081675.1 Vicinamibacterales bacterium | reverse complement strand
CGCGCGCGCGTCCTGAAAATGTTCGCGGACTGGACCGATCACGTTCGCGCGGGAGCCGTTCCACCGGCACCCGCACGACCTCAAGGTACCGAGCGCAACGTGGTCATCACGCAGTGGGACTGGGCCGATCCGAAGGCGTACCTTCACGACGTGGTCTCGACCGACCGGCGGAATCCGCGGATCAATGCGAACGGCCCTGTGTACGGCTCGCTCGAGTTGAGCGCCGACTACACGCCGGTACTGAATCCCGTCACGAACACGACGACGCGAATCCCTTTGACGGTGCGCGATCCGAATACGCCGCCGACGCCAGCGTCCATGCTCGACACGTCGGCGTATTGGGGCGACGAGCCGATCTGGACCAGCAAGAACAACGTCCACAACCCGATGCTGGATGACAAGGGACGCGTCTGGCTCACGTCGACGATCAGGTCCTCGTCCAACCCGCCCGAGTGCAGCGATGGCGCGAGCAATCCGTCGGCGAAGCTGTACCCGCTTACTGCCGCAGGTCGTCATCTCGCCATGTACGATCCGCAGACGAAGAAGCTGACGCACATCGGCACGTGCTTCGGCACGCATCACCTGATGTTTGCCGAGGACGCCAATCACACGTTGTGGACGAGCGGTGGCGGACAGGTGATCGGCTGGTTGAACACGAAGATGTTCGACGAGACGCACGACGAGATGAAGTCGCAGGGTTGGACCGCGCTCATCAGAGACGCGAACGGGAACGGCAAGCGCGACGCGTATGTCGAACCGAATCGACCGCTCGAGGCAACCAAGGATCAGCGGATCGCGGGCGCGCTGTATGCCGTTGCGCCGGCCCCTGATGGATCGATCTGGGGCACGCAGCTCGGATATCCCGGCGCGATCATCAGGCTCTCGCCTGGCGCCAACCCGCCAGAGACCGCGATCACCGAGATCTTCGAGCCTCCAGTGGACAAGGGCTACTCGCCGCGCGGCGGCGATGTCGATCGCAACGGTGTCTATTGGGCAGCGATGGCAAGCGGTCATCTGGCCAGCTTCGATCGTCGGAAGTGTAAAGGGCCGCTGAACGGTCCGACAGCCACCGGCCAGCACTGCGCCGAAGGCTGGACGTTCTATACAGAGCCGGCGCCGCAGTTCAAGAACGTCACCGATTCCGGGAGTACCGAAGCGAGCTACTACACGTGGGTCGACCAGTTCGACACGCTCGGTCTCGGCGCCAACACGCCGATCAATACCGGGAACGCGGTGGAGGGTCTGGAGGCGCTGAAGGACGGGAAATTCGTCACGATGCGCGTGCCGTACCCGCTTGGCTTCTACACCAAGTGGATGGACGGCCGGATCGACGATCCAAACGCCGGCTGGAAAGGACGCGGCGTGTGGACGAC
>JBEBGB010001159.1:0-1374 GCA_040081675.1 Vicinamibacterales bacterium | reverse complement strand
AATCCTCGGGTCGAGGACGCCGTAGAGTACGTCGACCAGCAGGTTCATCGAGACGTACGTGACAGCGATGGTCAGGATGCATCCCTGAACGGCTGGATAGTCGCGCGCGCTGATCGACTGGACGAGCAGCCGTCCAATGCCTGGCCACGCAAAGATCGTCTCGGTGATCACGGCGCCGGTGAGAACCGAGCCGAATTGCAGCCCGACGACCGTCACGACCGGAATCAGGCTATTGCGGAACGCGTGCACCAGCACCGCCCGGGTCTCCGACGCGCCGCGAGCGCGAGCAGCCGTCACGTAGAGTTCGCGTAGCTCCTCGATCACACTCGCACGCGTCATGCGGGCAAGCGCAGCGGCCAATGGCGCACCGAGCGTGATGGCCGGCAGCACGAGATTCGCCAACGTTCCTCGTCCAGACACCGGCAGCCATCCAAGCCAGACAGAGAACACGATCGCCAGCAGGGGACCAAGCCAGAAGGTCGGCATCGAGATGCCGAGCAAGGCAATTGTCGTGGCCACGTGGTCGAGCGGTGTTCCGGCACGCACTGCGGCGATCACACCAAGTGGAACCGCGAACACAATCGCCACCAGCATGGCCGCGGCCGCCAGCTCCAACGTAGCGGGCATGCGCTCGCCAATGACCTTGGTCACCGACTGCCGGGTTCGGAGCGAAGTACCAAGGTCGCCCCGGACAATGCCGCTCGCGAATGAAAAATACTGCTGGTAGAGCGGCCGGTCGAGTCCGAGCTGGGTTCGCAGCTGCGCCACGTCCTCGGGAGCCGCGCTCTCGCCGAGC
Organism: Vicinamibacterales bacterium; assembly: GCA_040081675.1. Classification (GTDB taxonomy): domain Bacteria; phylum Acidobacteriota; class Vicinamibacteria; order Vicinamibacterales; family CAVVIG01; genus CAVVIG01. Next base: position 578 of record JBEBGB010001159.1, on the reverse strand, counting down.
ATGGCCTGGACAGGATCGCCAGGCACCAGATGAATGAGCGAGAAGACCAGCGTGGCAACGCCAATCAGGACGGGAATCGTCAGCAGGAGTCGGCGGATCAGAAAGCGCGTCACAGCCGGTGGCCGCGCCTATTGTGCTACGGCCGTCAGCGTCCCGACGCCGACGGCCTCCACAAAGAGCTCTACCACGGAGGACACGGAGAACAGACAGCGGTCACGGAACGAAAGGACAGGAGGGCCATGGGCGCCAGGCATCCTCAATACAGGCTCTGGGCTCTGGGCGTGGAGCTAACGCTCACACTGATTGTTCGTCTTCGCCGTCACACCGTCCTGCTCGCGCTGCGTTGCACCCCGTCCTGACCGTCTCGACCGTCCCAACCGTCCCGGCCTGAGCGAGCGAAGCGAGTCGAAGGCCAGCCCGCCCTGCCTGCCCTGCCTGCCCTGCCTGCCCTGCCTGCCCTATTTCGGCGCGATCGTGAGTTTGTGCGCGGCCTGCTTCTCCACCGCCGCGCGCGTGAACGGCAGCGGATAGTACACGCCGTTAGCGAGATGCTCGCGCAGGTTGCCGTAGTACGGACT
>JBEBGB010000336.1:0-5651 GCA_040081675.1 Vicinamibacterales bacterium | reverse complement strand
GCCTGGCACGAACATCTTCGACGCGCTGGCGCAGTCCGCTGTCCAACTTCGGTCCGGCGTGATCGTCGTTGGCGAGTCCGAAGTCATGACTCCGGAACGACAGGCGATGCAACTTGGCGAGGCCTGGGACAGGACGCCGCACGATCTCGAGTTGACGACACGATTTGTCGTGCTGTGCAAGGACAACCGCGTGAAGCGGTTTTCGCTCGGTGCGCACACGCCAGAACTCTCTGCGGAGGACATCGACCGCATACACCGGCTGTGGGTTGACGCCGTGAAGTCGGTTGGTTCGGACATTCATCATCGCGATATCGTGACGGCAGCCCTCGCATCGCTCGAACACGACCTTGGCAGCGCGCGTCGGCAAGAGGCGATCGAGCGGCTGCGTTCCTACGTCGCCCGGTCGTCCTGATCGACCGGGTTTCATTGGGCTTGATCCGCGACCGCCACTAAGGATTGAAATCCTCCACGACACCCGTCAGGCTTGTAGAACTGGAGGCAGGAGATACCGCAGACTTGCCGATGCCTCGCTTGGCGAAGGCGGTCTTCACCACCGCCAGGTCTCCCGGATTCAGCGCCGTTACGGCTACAAGGATTCCGTCTCGAGCCTGTGTAAACGTCGGCTGGTTGGGGGTTTGCTTCAATCCTCCGATGACGAACTTCAGCATCCGCCTTTCGGCCTCCTGGTGGCCGAGCTTCTTCACAAGCGCGACAAAGACCTCCCACAGCATCGAGCACCAGACCTCGCCAGCGTTGTGGACCTCGTTGTTTGGCCCACCGCCATTCGGATTCTTCGCCGGACCAACCGGCAGGACGGTGCTCGAGCTTATGTGCTGGAAGGTGAGCGGGTTCTTGGCGAAGTCAGCTGAATAGGGATATCGGCGAATCGAAAAGTAGTAGTTGTCCTTGAACGTCGGCGTCAGATCCGTCCAGCCTCCGACGGCGAAGGCCCCCTTCGAGAAGTCGTCGGCGGCTTGCGAAGTCATGCACAGGGCAAAGAAATCGCCCCACCCCTCGCCCATGGCTCGACCCTGCTGATTGCTCAATCCCGAAGCGTTTCCCACCAGGCGGTTGGAGATGTAGTGCCCCATCTCGTGGAACGTAATCAGTGCTTCGTGGTTGCTCGTCCGCTTAGGCTTGGCAGGCTGCATGCCCACGAAGGTGAACATTTGCATGCGGGGACTGGCCCCATCGGCAGGCGTGGACATGTTGGCATTGTCAGTGCCGCTGAAATCGGCGCCCTCAGCCAGAATAGGGTCCCCCTCGAGGCCGCCCAGCCCGAAGTTCTTCAGTTGGGCGTTCCCAGACGCCTCGTCGAACCCGGCCTCGTACCACCGGTCGTGCAGCCAGTTGACGTGGAAGAACATCCCCACCAGGCTACTCTGGATGTTGTTGGGGTCGGTGGCATCCACGGCGTGGTCATAGGTGTAATCGAATTCCCCGTTTGCCGTCGTCTTTCCCCGGACGTCACCGCCTCCGAATCCATTAGGAGCCCGCAGGTCGGCGTAAGCAATGCAGTTGTTTCCACTCGTCACCGTCGCACCGGCGGCCAACCACGGACGAGCGGCAAGCAGGCTGTCGACCGCGATCAGCTTCTCTTTGACCGGCTTGGCTTGGAACCCGTTCGGCACGCCTGTGGGATGCGGGCTGCCGGGAGCCGGACCGTCCTCAGGGCGCAGGACGCTATCCCCTGTATTGTGAACGCGGTACTTGAATGTCGCCGGGGATGACAGATTCTTGCGAAACAGAATGTCCGGCGTATCGATCGAGTCGACGACATAGCTGAACGCGGGATAGTCGTTCATCCAGAGTTCTATGTAATAGCCCGGCACGAACTGTCCCTCGCCCATGGGGAACACGACTTCCTTCAAACGCACGGGCCGCTCGAACCCCGGCCGCTTGTCGGATTTCGCGGCTTTGAACGTGAAGTGCCGATACGGATCGGCTTTGGTTCGCCTGCCGGAAACCTTGAAGTCCTTGGCGAAATGTTGGATGCCAGAGAGATCCGACGCAGCCTTGGCGATCGCGGCGGCCGGTGAGAGCCGGGCCGCACCGGATAGGCTTCTTCCGCGAGATGCGGAGGATCCAGCTCCGGCAAATGCTTGCCCAGTCACAGAGATGACGTTGTTCTCAGCATCAAGCGCCGTCTTGAGCTCCCCCTGAAACACTTCCACGCCATCCATTCGCTGCATGAGCCGGACCGTGGGCAACCCTTGCCGGCTGACAGATACCGCCTCCAACGTGTTGCTGTCGGCGTCGCTCAAATTCCAGAGATCAGCCCGCGAGCGGACAAACTGGTGCGCGGCATCCTCCGGCGACGCCGCCAGCCCTGACATTCTTCTCCCAGACGTCTGTGTCTGAATGCTCACCGGCATCTGAGTGGCTTCGTCCAGGTGGACGATCACGTCCGGGACATCGGCCGCTAACCGTTCGACGCCCCGATGCTGAACGCCTGCCGCTCTGGTTGCCACCAATCCTCTGGCGGCTCTGGCGGCGGGGTCATACAACGCATGGAAATTGTCGGGGACCTTCTTGTCGGACAGCGCCATGTGAACGCTCCTTGTTCGCGCAGAGACATTGAATCGGTCGACGCACTAGTAACGAAGCGCTAGTAGTCGAACGTCTCCGGTCGGGCCTCTCGTGACGACGAACAAGCGATCGAATTCGCTGTCAGCGATCACCGGGCCGCCCGCGCCCAGCGCAACGATCAGTTGGGGCACCGTATTGGAATGTCCGACGACGACAGCGGTCCCGGCGTTGACCGCCAGAACGGTCGCCATGTGAGCTGTGGAATTCGAGCCGGTAAGTTCCACCGGAGTCAGGTGCGTTTGCGCCGCCAACGGAGCAGCGGTCTCCTTCGTCCGCCGTGCATCGCTCGTGAACACCGCGGTCACGCCGGCGTCTCGCAGCATACGAGCCAATAGTTGAGCTCGCTTCTTGCCCACGGCAGTGAGCGCAGGGTCGGCGCCGACGGTCTGCCGCTCGGCGTGGCGCAACAGAATAATGGTGGTCGGTCCCGGCATCACGTTCTCCTATGGGCCCAGGCGTGGATCGAGAAGGCGACCGGGGGCGCTTCGAGACAAGTCAGCTCGACCACTCACGTTCGTCGGGATTGCAGAGGGCGCCACGACGGTCGGCCCTCTTTGGGAGAGAGCTCGAGACATAGCATGCTAACAGCAGTAAGAACGACACCTCTCGAGCATCCGAACACGCTGCCGTGCTGCGCTAGTCACCGCTGTGCGGCACCACCTGAACGGCCGCGTCCGGGACGGCGGCGAGAAAGCGGTCGAGCGTCGAACCGCGCATGAGCACTTCCCACCTGGATCGTGCGCTCTGGCCGAAGATGACATGGGTGACGCCTTCGCGCTGTGCGAAGGCCACGAGTCCGTCTGCCGGCCGGGCCGCTCGCACGCGAACGACGGTGGCACCGAGACTTTCGGCGAGACGGATGTTCTGCTGCAGCGCCTCGGAGTTGCGCGACCTCATACGGTCTGGCTTCTCCTGGGGCGTCTCCACGTACACCGCATACCACCGTGCGCCAAGCCTGCCGGCGATGCGCGCGCCCGTCCGCACCACGCGCGGTGCCTCGGCATTCGAACTCATGCAGACCATCACACGCTCTGGGATGTGCGCCGGTTCGAGACCTTCGCGCGCCCTGTAGCTGGCTGCCTTTTCACCCACTTCATCTGCCACAGCCCGTAGCGCGAGCTCGCGAAGGGTCGAGAGATTGCCCTTGCGGAAGAAGTTCGAGAGCGCCTGCTCGACTTTCTCGGGCTTGTAGACCTTGCCCTGACGAAGCCGGCTTCGTAGCTCCTCGACCGTGACGTCGACGTTGATCACCTCGTCGGCCCGATCGAGAAACGTATCCGGCACGGTCTCGCGCACGCGCACACCGGTGACTCGCGCGACGGCGTCGTTCAGTGTTTCCAGATGCTGGATGTTGACGGCCGTGAGCACGCTGATGCCCGCGTCGAGAATCTGGAGCACATCCTCGTAACGCTTGGCGTGTCGACTACCCGGGATGTTGGTGTGGGCCAACTCGTCCACCACACACACCTGCGGGCGACGGGCGATAACGGCGTCCACGTCCAGGTCTTCGAGCGTGGTGCCGCGATAGTCGATCCGTCTCCGGGGAACGACCTCCAGGTCCCTGACCTGCGCCTCGGTGTCGGGCCGCCCGTAGGTCTCGACGAGCGCCGCGACCACATCTACGCCATGGGCCTTGAGCGCGTGTGCCTCCTGCAGCATGGCGTAGGTCTTGCCGACACCAGGCGCCGCGCCAATGTAGACGCGAAGTCGAGCACGATCTTGCTCCTTCAGCCGTTCGAGCAGTGCCTCAGGGCTCTTATGCGTCGTCTCGCTCATGACTCACCTGACGTCGATTCTCGTCACACTTGGGGAGCAGGCTCTCGCTCAACGCTTCGCCGGGTACTTCTCGTCGAGCTCGAGATTGAGTTCGAGCACGTTGACACGAGCCTCACCCAGGAAGCCGAAGGTTCGGCCCTCGGTATGCTCGTCGACAAGTTGGCGAATCTGCGATTCGGCCACTCCGCGTTCGCGGGCTACGCGCGGTACTTGGAAGTCCGCTGCCGCGGGGGAGATATGCGGATCAAAGCCGGACGCCGACGTCGTGACAAGGTCGACCGGAACCGGCACTCCAGGGTTCTCGGCCTGCGCGGCTTCGACGTTGGCCTTGACGGCATCGACGAGCTTCTTGTTCGTCGGGCCGTAGTTGCTGCCGGCGGAATTCGCGGCGTCGTAGGGAATAGCCGTCGCCGATGGCCGCGAGCGGAAGTATCCCGCTTTCGAGAATCCCTGACCGATCAGCCGCGACCCGACGATGCTGCCGTTCCTTTCAATCAATTGGCCGTTGGCCTGCTGCGGAAACGCGACTTGCGCGATGGCCGTGATTACCAGCGGATATGCGACGCCAAGCAGCAACGTCGTGACGATGGTCATGAGGACGGCGACGATGAGATTGCGAGTGATGTTCATGGTGTTCGCTCCTACGCGAGACCGAACGCAGTGATGATGACGTCGATGGCCTTGATGCCGAGGAACGGGACGATGACGCCCCCCGCACCGTACACGAGCAGGTTGCGCCGGAGCAGCGCGGCGGCGCCTTCAGGGCGGTACTGCACACCGCGCAGCGCCAGCGGCACCAGCGCGATGATGATCAGCGCGTTGAAGATGACCGCGGACAGAATCGCCGATTCCGGTGTGTGCAGGCCCATGATGTTGAGTGCGCCGAGTGCCGGGAACGCGATCAGGAACATGGCCGGAATGATCGCGAAGTACTTGGCCACGTCGTTCGCAATCGAGAACGTCGTCAGGGCGCCGCGGGTGATCAGCAGTTGCTTGCCGATCTCCACGATCTCGATGAGTTTCGTGGGGTTCGAGTCGAGGTCCACCATGTTGCCCGCTTCCTTCGCGGCCTGCGTGCCGGTGTTCATGGCCACGCCGACATCGGCTTGCGCAAGGGCAGGCGCGTCGTTGGTGCCGTCGCCGGTCATGGCCACGAGCTTGCCGTCGCCTTGCTCGCGCTTGATCAGCACCATCTTGTCTTCCGGTGTTGCCTGCGCGAGGAAGTCGTCCACACCCGCTTCCGCCGCGATCGCGGCCGCAGTGAGCGGGTTGTCGCCCGTAATCAT
>JBEBGB010000335.1:0-5672 GCA_040081675.1 Vicinamibacterales bacterium | reverse complement strand
GAGGTGCACCTCGTAGATCGACATCGGTCGTTCGAGCCATGCGCCTTGGGCCTGCCTTGTCGACATCCAGGGCTCGTCCTGCCACTGGTAGCGGGACACATCGCGAACCACCGACGCCGTCTGCGGCGGATGCTCGAAGGCAAATCCAAACGGGTCGGTCTTGGTCAGCAGGTGACCCGCGGCCGTGCGGATCTCGAACTTGTACTTCTCGCCGTCCGCGAGATTCGGAACGAAGAGTTCCCAGATACCCGCCAGCGTGAAGTGCCGCATGGCGTGCGTGCGTCCGTCCCATCGATTGAAGTCGCCGACGACACTGACGCGCTGCGCGTTCGGCGCCCAGACGGCGAAATGCACGCCAGTCGTGGAACCGACCTGCCTGCGATGCGCACCCAGCTTCTCGAACGCCCGATAGTGCGTGCCCTCTCCAAGCAGATACAGGTCGTACTCGGTCAGGACGCGGCCATATCGATACGGGTCGTCGATCTGGAACAGGTGGCCGCCGTGCAGCGTGATCTCGAGCCGGTAGTCGGGAATCTCGGTGCCTGAAATCGACACCTCGAAGAGGCCATCCGGGCTGAGCCGACGCATGGGGACCAGACTGCCATCGCCGACCAGGCGAACCGCGATGCGGTCAGCGTCAGGACGAATGGCCCGAATGACGATGGCGCCGGCGCTGGTTGGGTGTGGACCGAGCAGCGAAAAGGGATCGCGCTGCTGGCCGCCTACAAGGGCGGCGAGCTCCGGCGTAAGTGCGGCGTCAGCCATGGAGGGTTCAGGAAACAAGACGGCGCCGCAACGGCGAGAATTTGGGAGAGAGCGGCAGGCGAATCCGTCGTTCGCCCGTCGCTCTCGTCTGGAACGATCCGTCAGGGAACGATGGTGGCGGTCTTGATGAAGTCGAGTCTTGGAAACTCCTTCATCAAATACGCATTGCCTTCACTCTGAAGCCGGCCCTGATCCGGCCCGCGGCCGCGCGGTGCGCCTTCGCCGTAGCCGTTGTAGATCTTGTCGACGACGTCCATGCTCGAGACCGTGCCAAATGGCGCGAAGCCCTGCCTGTCGAGCGTGGCGTTGTCGCCGAAGTTGATGAACAGCTGGGTCGTGCGCGTGTTCGGACCCGCCGTCGCGAACACGACGTAGCCGCGCTTGTTGCTTTGCTTGACCGGATCGTCCTTGATCTGAGCCGTGCGCCAGGCGGACATGATCGCCGGCGTACCATGAATGCCGAACTGCGCCATGAAGCCTTCAATCACACGGAAGAAGCGGACATCGTCGTAGAAGCCGTTCTTGACCAGGTTGTAGAAGCGGTCGGCTCCGTTCGGCGCCCAGTCGCGGTGGACGTCGATCGTGAATGCGCCCTTGCTGGTGTCGAAGTTCGCTTTGAATGTTGCAGGAGCCTGCTCCATCAACGCGGCGGGAAAACGCAGTTTATTGGTCTTGGCGTCGCCCGCCTGGCCAGCGAGCACCACCGCCGATGCAAGCATCAGACAGGCGCCGCTGTAAAGCACTCGCGTGAATCTCATATGCATCCTCTGATCATGCTGAAGTGCGGGCACCCAGCCGGTGCCAGCAACTCACTATCCTAACCGTTCGCACGTCGACCGAGCAGGAGCAGCTGGTCGGCAGTGGCACCGCGCGGGCGGTCGCGAGCAGTTACCCGTTATGATCGCGGCGTCCGACTCTACGGACTGGAGAGCATATCAATGTTGCAAGCGCATTTCACGACGTCGGAAGGCACCTTCACGATTCGACTGTTTGACGGGGAAGTGCCCAAGACGGTTGCGAATTTCGTGGGTCTGGCCGAGGGGACGCAGGAGTTCGTTGACCCGAAGAGCGGCAAGACGGTGTCGCGACCGTTCTTCGACGGCCTCATCTTCCACCGAGTCATCGAGAATTTCATGATTCAGGGCGGCGACCCGCTGGGCACCGGCACCGGCGGCCCTGGATACCGATTCGCGGACGAGTTCCATCCAAGCCTGCGGCACGACAAGCCCGGCATCCTGTCCATGGCCAATTCCGGCCCCAACTCCAACGGCAGCCAGTTCTTCATCACACTGGTGGCGACGCCCTGGCTCGACAACAAGCACAGCGTGTTCGGCGAGGTCGTTGGCGGCATGGACATCGTCCAGAAGATTGGTTCGACCCGGACGAGCAAGCCCAACGACAGGCCCGTCACGCCCATCACGATTCAGTCGGTCACCATCGAGAGAGGCTGACACTCGACGTTGACTTTCCGTAAGGGAAATGTTTCACTCTACGCGACTGTTATTTTGATAATTCAAAACATCATTCGGCGTAGACGAAGCGTTTCAAGAACTGCGACGGCCGCCGTAGGCATCTTCCTCCTGAGCGCTAGCCTGAGCGCTCAGGGCAACGCGCCGGCCCCGGCGCCGCCGCAGCCCTCCACGGCCCTGTCCGGGTACATGGATTTCCACTTCAACAAGGAAAGCCTCAGCGATGGAGAGCTGGATTTCCACCGCTTCGTCTTGCTCGTGACTCACCGTTTCTCGGACCGAATCCGGTTCGTCAGCGAAATCGAGCTCGAGCATGCGTTCGTCGAGGGTCTTGAAGAGGCTGGCGAGATCGAGCTCGAGCAGGCCTACGTCGACTTCCTGCTGTCGCCTCGGTTCAACGTGCGAGCCGGGATGCTGCTGATGCCCATCGGCATCATCAACGAACGACACGAACCGCCGGTGTTCTACGGTGTCGAACGGCCGCTGGCGGAAACCGTCCTCCTTCCAACGACATGGTTCGATGCTGGTGCGGGCGTGCACGGAGAACTCCCCCACGGCTGGCGGTATCGCGTCTACCTCACCGCACCGTTGAATGCGGCTGAATTCACGGCAGACGAGGGCATTCGGAACGGCCGCCAGAAGGGCGGGCGCTCGAACATTGGCCGCGTGGCCACCACCGGCCGCATCGAGTTCGTGGGGGTGCGCGGGCTGACAGCCGGCGCGAGTGTCTGGAGTGGATCGTCTGGCTTCGAGTTCAGGCCGCTGTTCGACGTCCCCGTGCGCGTGTGGGACGCCGACGCCCGGTATTCCCGACGCCGCTGGGAAGGACGAGCGCAATTCGCGCAGGTCACTGTCTCCAATGCTGGAAGGCTGAACGACCTCCGCTTGAAGACAACCGGCGTCAATCCCAACGTCGCGAGTACGTTGCGCGGCGGCTATCTCGAGGGCTCCTACCGAGTCTTCTCCAGCGCGACGCGCGGAGACGTCGGCGCCTTTGTCCGCTACGAGAACGTCGACACCCAGTTCCGCATGCCTGAAGGTTTCACACCGCTCAAAGCCTTCGACCGCGACGCCTGGGTCGTCGGGGCCACGTACTGGCCCGATCCCGATATCGCCCTCAAGGTCGACTACGTGCATCAACGCAACCAGAGCGCGGTCGTGAGAGCTCCACGTTCATTCAACATTGGACTCGGATGGTGGTTCTGATGGCCCGCATCGGTTCGTTGGCGCTTGCCCTTCTCTTGCTCTCCGGCTCGGGCTCGCCGGCAACTCCGGGCCAGGCCGCGCCCCCTCGCACACAGACCGCCGACCTCACGGCCGAGCGGTTCAGTTTCTCGCCTTCGCAGGTGAAGACCACCGTGGGCACGACGCTCACGATCCGGTTGACCAGCGACGACACCGCCCACGGATTCCGCATCATCGGCACCGATGTCAACGTCGAGATTCCCAAACGCAGCCGTGGCACGACGACCGTCACCTTCACCCCACAGGAGGCGGGCCGCTACATCTTCGAGTGCTCGCAGTTGTGCGGGGCGGGGCATGCCTTCATGCGTGGCGAGATCGTGGTCACCGACCGAAAGCAGAGCGGACAGTGACGCGTGGTTCCTTCGCCGCTGCACTCCTGGGGCTGATCGTCCTCGCCAGCCTGCCGATCCTGCTCGTCGCACAGGCACGACCGGCGCAGGCCGGCGATCCGCTGCCGAATCTGACACCTCGCGAGTTCGAGGAGTTCCGGCTCGGTCTCGACGACTTCCTCGAGGTCGAGACAGCCGGCGAGGGCCTTGGACCCGCGTTCAATGGCGCCAGCTGCGCGTCATGCCACAACGTCCCGGCCGTCGGCGGCATCAGCCCGGTGGCCGAGGTCCGCGCCGCTCGTCGCACGGACCAGGGGGCCTTCGAGCCGGTTGATGAAAGCGGTGAGACGCTCGTGCACCTCTTCTCGACTCCGGGCCACGGCTGCCAGCCGGCGATTCCGATCGAGGCCAACGTGATCTCGCGCCGAATTCCGATTCCGCTGTTTGGCGCTGGCCTCATCGAAGCGATCGACGACGAAACCCTGCTGGTGCTGGCGGATGTTCAGGCGCGGCGTCGCGACGCCGTCAGCGGCCGCGCCGCGATCATTGTCGACCGTGCGTCCGGCGACTCGCGCGTCGGACGATTCGGGTGGAAGGCTCAGCACGCCACACTGCTCGCCTTCGGCGCCGACGCGTATCGCAACGAAATGGGCATCACCAACGACCTCTTCCCATCAGAGGTGGCCCTTGGCGTTTCCGCTGCGCAGATGCGCGTGTGCGACGTAATCCCGGAGCCCGAGGACATCCCCGATCCCCGCACCCGGCGGCGCGGCATCGACAACTTCGAGAGCTTCATGCGCTTTCTCGCGCCGCTGCCACGCGCCACCGCGGACGCCACAGCCGCCGCGGGCGAGCAGATCTTCACGGCTCTGGACTGCGCCAGCTGTCACGTACCACTGCTGACAACGGGCGCGAATGCCAATCCGGCCTTTCATCGGCGACCCGTGCCGCTCTACTCGGACCTGCTGCTCCACGACATCGGTACCGGTGACGGCATTCAGCAGGGCGCGGCGTCGCCGAAGGAGATGCGCACGCCGGCACTCTGGGGTCTTCGGTTTCGGCGCCCCCTTCTCCACGACGGCTCTGCCGCGACGGTCGACGAGGCGATCCGACGCCACCGCGGCGAGGCGGAGGCGATCCGGCAGAACTACGAACGCCTGGACGAGAGTCTGAGAGCCACGCTGCGGCGCTTCCTGCTCTCGCTCTGACGGTGCCATCGCTCGCGGCCTGAGGGCATCCGAGGGAGGCCACCACATCCGACGCGCGCCAGTTGGTTCATACCCGGATATGACGGTCGTGCACCCAGTGGCCTGTCCACGACAGGCCACTAGGCAACACACCGGCAAACGCCGATAAGCCTGCCGAGCTGTCTCTTTCTCTGACTCGTCTCTTTCTCTGACTCGAGCGCCTGCAACGTCGAGCAACGGCACGCCATCATGACTTTCTCCTTCCACGGCTGGACGATCGGCCAACGCATCGGCGCTGGCTTCGTCGGCGTCGGCCTCGTCAGCGGGGTGCTGGTGGGTGCGTTCGAGCTGGGCTTGCGAAGTCTTGCGAACCAGCACAGCGAATCAGTCGTCGACGCTGCCAACGCGCTCACCGTGAGTGCAGCGGCAGGGACCGGCGCGGAGTTGTATCAGGTCATTGCCGGCGCACAAATCGATCAGGCTCTCGATGAGACGCACCGAAGCTGGCCCGCCGTCCGCAAGGCCGCCGAGGCGCGCCTCGCTGACCTCGAGCGCATCATCGATTCGCCCGAAGAGCGATCGCTGCTGCTGGACGCAAAGGCGCACTACACGTCCCTCGTCACGATCTTCGAGAAAGAAATGCTGCCCGCACTCGAACGCGAGCATAAGGCGACAGA
>JBEBGB010000334.1:0-5675 GCA_040081675.1 Vicinamibacterales bacterium | reverse complement strand
GAGACGACGCACTATTCAGTGGTCGACGCGCAGGGCAATGCCGTGGCGGTCACGTATACGTTGAACGGCGGGTATGGGAACGGCATCACGGTGCCAGGCCTCGGGTTCCTGCTCAATAACGAGATGGACGACTTCACGTCCAAGCCGGGCACGCCGAACATGTTCGGACTGGTGCAGGGCGAGAAGAACTCGATTGCTCCAGGCAAGCGGCCGCTCTCCTCCATGACACCGACCATGCTCGTGAAGGACGGCAAGCTGTTCATGACGGTGGGCGCACCCGGCGGGTCGCGCATTTCGACAGCCGTGCTGCAGGTCATCCTGAACGTGGTCGACTTCGGAATGAACATTCAGGACGCGATCGATGCTCCGCGTGTGCATCACCAGTGGCTGCCGGATCGCCTATCGATTGAGCGCGCCATCTCGCCTGATACCGTCGCGCTGCTCAAGGCACGGGGCTACGACGTGGACTACTCGCCGGGTGTCGTGCTGGCACAGACAGCGGCCATTGTGAGCGACGGAGGGTGGCTGCAGGGTGGGTCAGACGGTCGTTCAGCGGCAGGAAAGGCTGCCGGCTACTAACAGCCGGCGATAGGCGATAGGCGATAGGCGATGGGCCATGGGCGGCCCACGAAACGACGCTGGTTCAGAACGCCGAGAAGTGCGGCGCTCGAGCCTCAGCGCTGTGCCCGCGCCATCACACGAACTGCGGTGCCACCGCCGATAATGGCGTACGGCACAGTCAGCGCAATCCCTGAAAGCGAGTACCACATCGGTACCCTTCCCCACTCCGACACCGTGGCAAGCACGTTCATCACCAGGATGAGTCCGCCAAGTCCGAGCGCGTAGCGAATGCGCGGATTGCCGGCCGGCGCCAGACGCGCCGCCATGTGACACCCGAGCATCACAAACACGCCGCGATACGCCGCAACCAACAGCAGCGCTCCCGTTCCAGGCACAGCCTGTCCGGCGGCCGGCAGAAGCCCGTGCACGCCAAGCGTGTTGTCGGTCACGATCGTCAGGAGCAACGCGACTGCACCACCAACGGCGACAGGCACGATGTGTCTGAGGAGAGAAGGCTGCGTGAACGCCGCAGGGTTCGGTGGTGTCATGCGTCGCCCACAATGCTAACCCGTACGGAGCAGGGGGACAGCGACCCACGGGTCCACACACGGGTCCGCGCGCAGCGCCTGGCGCCGAAGTCTGCGTGCTAGGATCGCGCACAGACGTATGAGTCAGCACTCGTCCAGCACAGAGCGGCGCCCACGCAGGGCTGCGCCGTCGCCGCGCACCGTTCGTGTCGGCCTGACGCAGATGGCATGCACGGCCGATCAAGCCGGGAACTTCGCCAGACAGATGCGTTTGCTGCGGCGCGCCGTCGACGCAGGCGCGCAGATCGTCTGCACCCAGGAGCTGTTTCGCAGTCAGTACTTCTGCCAGAGTGAAGACCATCGCTGGTTCAGTCTGGCCGAGACCATTCCAGGACCGTCCACCGATGCGCTGTGCACGTTCGCACGAGAGCACGCCGTCGTTGTCATCGGCTCGCTGTTCGAACGACGAGCCGCCGGGCTGTATCACAACACTGCGGTCGTCATCGATGCCGACGGTTCGCTCATGGGCATCTACCGCAAGATGCACATCCCAGACGATCCGCTGTACTACGAGAAGTTCTACTTCACACCGGGCGACACAGGCTTCCGCGCATGGAAGACGCGCTATGCCAACATCGGCGTGCTGGTCTGCTGGGACCAGTGGTACCCGGAGGCCGCCCGACTCACGGCGCTGCAGGGTGCGGAGATTCTCTTCTATCCGACGGCAATCGGCTGGCACCCGTCCGAGAAGAAACAGTACGGAAAAGCGCAGCACGAATCCTGGGAAGTGATTCAGCGCAGCCACGCCGTCGCGAACGGATGCTACGTCTGCGCCCCGAACAGAATCGGGCGCGAGCTGGTGCTCGGCCCGTCAGGCCGCCCGGTCAGCGCCGACGGCATCCAGTTCTGGGGGCAGTCGTTCATTGCCGCTCCAAACGGCCAGGTGGTGACGCGCGCGAGCGTCGCGCGTCCAGAGGTGACCATCGCCGACTGCGATCTGGACCTCGTCGAGGCCGCGCGTACGCACTGGCCCTTCCTCCGCGATCGACGCATCGACGCCTACGGTGGCTTGACCGAGCGGTTTCGCGACTGATGCCCGCTCGCACGACACGCCGGCCACGCGTCCTCGCCGGCACGCCCGCCGAACACGGCTACCAGTTCCCGCCGGAGTGGGCGCCCCATCAAGCGACCTGGATTAGCTGGCCACGGCCGGAAGGCATCTCGTTCCCCGGCTTCTACCACCGGTCGATTGTCGACGTCGTTCGAGTGATCCGGACCATCGCGCAGTTCGAGCAGGTCCACGTGAATGTGCCGAACGCGAACTACACGCGCATTGTTCGCGCGACGCTTCGCGACGGCGGCGTTCCGCTCCGGCGCGTGACGCTGCACCAGATCCGCACCAATGAATGCTGGACCCGCGATCATGGCCCTGCGTTCGTCCAGCGCACCAGACGCGGACGCACCGACACCGCAGTGGTCGATTGGGGCTTCAACGCGTGGGGCGGTAAATATCCACCGTGGGATGCCGACGATGCGGTGCCGACGGCAGTGGCGCAAGATCTCGAGCTGCCGGTGTTTCAGGCCGACATCGTGATGGAAGGCGGCGCTGTCGACTTCAACGGCGCGGGCACAGTGCTCACGACGACCTCCTGCCTGCTCAATCGCAATCGCAATGCTGGTTTGTCGAAGGCGGACATCGAACGGTATCTCAGGGAGTACTACGGCCAGCAGCACGTGGTCTGGCTCGGCGACGGTATAGCCGGGGACGACACGGACGGTCATGTCGACGACCTCGCACGCTTCGTCGATGCCCGCACCATCGTCACCGCTGTGGAGCCCGATGCTGCTGACGACAACTACAAGGTGCTGGCCGACAACCGCCGCCGGCTTGATCGAGCGCGAGACGCCGACGGCCGCCCTTTCACGATTGTCGAAGTGCCTATGCCGAACCCAGTGGTGCACGAGGGCATGCGGCTACCTGCGACGTACGTGAACTTCTACTTCGTGAACGGCGCCCTGCTGGTGCCAACCTTCGGCGACCGCGCTCGCGACAGAGAGGCGCTCCGCATCCTGCGCGGCGTCGTGCCCACACGGCAGGTGATTGGCGTCGACTGCCGCGCGCTCATCTGGGGGCTTGGTGCCATCCACTGCCTCACACAGCAGCAGCCAAGAGGCTGAAGCATCAAGGTTCAGTTGCAGAGGCGTTGCGCAGGGCCGTCAACGCCCTGGCACGAGCCGCAACAGTGTGATCCCGCGGTCCGACGCGATCTCGCGAAGTGCAGGCACAGCAGCAAGCCTCTCACCCATGCCAGCGTCGTACGCGCCCATCTGCACGAAGACGTGGGTGACGCCACGTCGTTGCAGCCACGCGATCGAATCTGGCGAGGGGAAGCTCTCCAGCGCGCTCGCATTTTCGTAGTAGCTCGGGGGTCGATAGCCGCTATAGCCGTTCAACATCGGTCGCCAGTGACGGGTAGAGTTCAGCATGTAGCGTGCCTGCGCAAACCCTGCGGCGGTTGTGTAGAACGGCAGTTCTGCGACCACGGCGTCGCGCTCGGCGCGAACGACATCGTAGATCCTGGGAACACCGGCGAACGGCGACAACTCCAGCGGCGCCGCCAGGGGTTCAACGGTCACGAGCGTAAGGATGGCCGCCGCCGCGAAGGGCCATGCCCGCGGCGCCACCAGACGCCGCAGTTCCACGACACCGTAGCCCGCCACCATTGCCAACCCTGCCAACCCGAGGTAGCCGAACGACGAGGTCACGCGCACAACCCGGAAGATCGGGATGTAATTGAATAACAGCGTGTAACCCGGCACCTTCGGCCCGAGCGACAGCAGTACGCCGCACATTCCCATCACCAGACACATTCGAGCCCGCGGGTCACGAAGTGCGCGGCCTCGGAGGAACGCCGTCCCGCCCAGTGCGAGCGCGGTGACGCCGGGGAACAGGGCCGACGGACTGGCGAACCACCGGTAACTCCACAGCCCGTAGTGCAGCCGTGACGGCGAGGCGAGGTAACTGCCAAGCGTCGCGGCCATCTCCTTCCCTTCTTGCAGGGAACGTTCGAACGCGAGAGCGTCATGCACCCATAAGTACGGCAACAGAAAGGGACCCGCGATGGTGGCGGCCACTGCCACCGACAACAACAACAGGGCCGCGACCCGAATGAACCGAGGAGCAACCCACTCCCCGGCCCTGGCGAGCATTGCCGACGACATCGCACTGAAGGTGAACACGAGCAGGTAGACGGACGTCAGCGCCTGCAGTGCGCACATCGTTCCGAGCAAGACCGCATGTCTTGGCCGCCGCCTGCGCAGGACGAGGTCGAGCGCGAGTAACGCCAGCGGCAGAAACTCCACGTGCAGTGCCTGCATGTGCGGAAGGCGGGTCAGGATGTTCGAGTTGTAGGCGAAGAGAATGCCCGCGACGATGGCGGCGACGCTGTCCCCTGTCCACCTGCGCATCACGTACGCCATCGCCCAGCCGTTCAATGCAAAGCCGGCCATGAGCACGAGGTTGTAGGCCAGCACGGGAGAGGCCCCGGACCAGAGCAGTGGTGCGGCCATGGCGGACTGCACGATCATCGACTCCGAGTAGGCCAACGTGTAGCGCTCTGGGTAAAAGATGTTCGCGTCGAAGAGATGAACAGGGTCTGTCACCGCCTGGTGCGCCACCCATGCCAGCGCCCATTCATTCAGCACCGTGTCGGCGTTGTCGTTGCGCGAGAGACGCCCGGGGTCGGAAGCCAGCGGCCAGGTCTGGATGACGGCGAGGGCGGCAAAGAGCACGAGAAGGGCCGCAACCGGATGCCGCCGGAGGGCACCCGCGATGTGGGTACGCAGGCTCACGATGGCCCACGTCAAGAAAGCGGCAGCAAGGCCAAGCAGGCTCAGGTCGATGAGCCGCGCGGCTCTTTGGACAGGCCACGCACCGCGCCGTGACGCGAGCCTCCACGACGGCACCTGCTCCTGCGGCGAAGCTTCGCGCGCCCACGTCCAGTCAAACCCGTAGTCGCCGCCGGACTGCCGGTAGTCGATTGCGACTGCGTGGAGACCGGCCGAGAGCGCCTTCCGGCCAACTTGTGTGAAGGTGCCCCGTCCGCTGCCCGTATCGGCAACAACCGCTCCATCGATCGAGAGCACGGCACCATCGTCGGCGGTGATAGAGAACGTGTACGTCGCGGCAGCGTCAATGCCCAGGTATCCGAACCAACGTACTTTGAACTCGGCCGGCGACAGTGCCGGCCAACGCCGTTCAATTTGTCGCGTCGACAATTCGGAATCGACTGTTGTCAGTGCAGGCGCGGCGAGCGGGGCAAGAGACTCGAAGTATTCGGCGTTCAGCCCTGGATGAGCATCGAGCGCGAGTCGAACCACCGCAAGCGACACGAATGTGAAGCCCGCCAGTGCAAGGGGGAGAACTCGCAGGCGACGCAACCGAGGAGTGCCGTCACGCGCTGACGACAACATCAGCGCGGCGAGTGAGCCGGTTGCAGCTCTGCCAAGTTGGTGTCGGACATGACTCGGACCGCCTGCCCAGTGTGTCTCGGCGGATTGTAGTGCAGGTCCCAACGCCGTCCGACA
>JBEBGB010001158.1:0-1382 GCA_040081675.1 Vicinamibacterales bacterium | reverse complement strand
GTCTTCGACGAGCATTTCACGTCGGTCGGCCAAGCCGTCGATCGCGACACGCTGTTTCAGGTCGCTTCGATGAGCAAGTGGGTCACGGCCTGGGGGGTGATGACCTTGGTCGAGGCTGGAAAGCTCGATCTCGACGCGCCGGTCTCGACTTATCTCACACGCTGGTCCTTGCCGAAGGGCGAGTTCGACAACAACGGCGTCACGGTCCGTCGGCTCCTCAGCCATACGGCGGGGCTGACCGACGGCCTCGGTTATGGCGGATTTGCGCCAGGCCGGCCGGTCCAGCCGATTGAGGCGTCCTTGACCCGAGCCGCTGACGCGTCGCCCGGCGCCGACGGGGCTGTTCGTGTCGGTATCGAGCCGGGCAGCGCCTTCCAGTACTCGGGTGGCGGCTATACGCTGCTGCAATTGATCGTCGAGGAAGTCTCCGGACAATCCTTCACCGACTATTTGCGGAGCGCGGTGTTCGTACCGCTCGGCATGACGCGATCGACCTATAGCGTGGACGGCGCGCCCAATGCGAACGTCGCGGAATTCTACGACGTCGATGGAACGCCGGCGACGCACTATCGCTTCACGTCGCTCGCCGCGACCTCGCTCTACACGTCGGCCGCCGACGTGACCCGCTTCATTCAGGCGCATGCGATAGGGGCGAATGGCGAACCCGCGGGCCGAGGGGTCCTCGAACCGAAGACCCTCGAAGAGATGCGCCGCCCGCATGCCTCGCAGCTGGGGGCCGACATCTGGGGCCTCGGAACGATGCTCTATGCCGGCAACAACGCCGGCGGCTTCGTCATCGGCCATGACGGCAACAACGATCCGGCGATCAACACCGCCGCACGGGTGGATCCCGAAACTGGGAACGGCGTCGTCGTTCTGGAGACCGGCAATCGGGTGCTGGCGACGACCCTGGCCGGCGAATGGCTGTTCTGGCGAACGGGCAATGTGGATTTCCTGATGCTGACGATGGAGGCCGGGAACCTGGTCAAGGTCCTCGGGGCTGGGTGGATCGCCATCATGCTGACGGCAGTGATCATCGGCTGGCGGTTCAGGCGCGCGGCGGCACGTTCGCCAAGATAGATGGCCGCCTGGCCACCGGAGAGCGGTCTCGTCAGTCTCCTCCGGCTTTCCACGACCTCCGCCGCAATCCGCAAGTCGTACGCGAGGGGCTTCGCTTGCTTCGAGCATCGTGATGTGATCTGCGGGCACCGGGAGGATTTGTAGATTTCCCGATCGGGAAGTTCAGATGGCCTCTCTGGCCGTGTCACCAATCAATGTCCCGATCGGGAAAATATCTGGACGATCGGCCTCGAATCACGCAAGATATTCCCGATCGGGAACATCCCAGTGACTGTTGAAGAAATCGGCGCGGTCGTTCGAAA
>JBEBGB010000333.1:0-5682 GCA_040081675.1 Vicinamibacterales bacterium | reverse complement strand
TACTTCGTCTGTGGTCCGGGGGGGATGATGGACGCGACAGAGCGGCTGTTGATCGGCATCGGCGTGCCGCGGCGGTTGATCAACACGGAACGCTTCGACCTGGTCTAGTGCCGTTGTGATGTCTACGGGCCACGGAGACACGGGGGTCAAGAGTCAAGGGACACTGTAGCTATGCGCCATGTGCTCGTGACACGCTTCGTGATCGCGCTTGTCGCCGTATACCTCGTGAGCGCGTGGCAGTTCGCCCGGCTCGCCCGCCCGACCGGGGCGCCGGCGGCCGCGGCGTCGCCGGGCCCGGCTGCACCCACCGCTCAGGGAAGCGCCGCCGCGGGTCAGGCCGCGCTCGCCGGGCCGCGCCTGTTCGAGGAGCGGTGTGGCACGTGCCATTCCGCCGGCGCGCTCGCCGACCAGGCGAATGCGTCCAATGATTCAACCGTCCGGCTCCGCGAGTTCGGTGCGTTCCTGGCGGATCACGGTGACGCAACTGTCGAGGAAGACGCGGCCATCCTGGCCTACCTGTCCGCGCTCGTGGGGAGCAGGAAGCCGTCACCCCGATGAGGCCCCACGCCGACTCGGCTTAGTCCGGCGTGAGTCGGATCTCCCGCGTGCGCGCCACAAGCGCCCGCACCGGCAGGGACCCGGCCATGCGCGCCATCGCCTGTTCCGCCGTTGCGCGATAACTCGTCAGTTTTCCGCCGTAGATGGAGAGCACGCGCGGCGATCGCTCGCGGTCAGCAACGAGGAGCGTCTCACGCGATCGATGGAACGTGTGGCCGTCGCCACCGGGCAATACGCGCAGACCCGCGAAGCTCGACGCGATCCGATCCGCCTCTGGCGCGCGGAAGCGAGGAAAGTACTGGCGCGCGATGCCCTGGAGATAGCGCAGCTCAGAGGCGGTCGGAGCCACATCGGCCGGGTCGCCCTGAAATCGCACCTCGGTCGTACCGACCAATGTTTGTCCGTGCCACGGCATGATGAACACCGCCCGGCCGTCGCGCGGACTCTCCACGTAATAGATGCCCTGCGCGATCGTTCCCGTGAGAACAATGTGTGATCCTTGCACGCGCTCGACAGTCGGCACGGGCACTGCCGGCGCGATGCGGCGCGCGACGGCGTCTGCCCATGGGCCGCCGGCATTGATCAACACGCGCGCGTGCATTTCTTCAGTGCCCCGTGGAGTGTCGCAACGCACGGTGATGCCGTCGGCCGTGAGCATCGCGCCAACCATGCGAACTGGTATCCGTAGTTCGGCGCCAAGCGCCTGCGCCGAGCGCATGACGGCGCGGCTCAGCTGCAGGTCGTCTGTCTGTCCGTCCTGATACCAGAACACATGCTGCAGGCCGTTGAGGTCCAGGCCGTCGAGCGTGTTCCATCGCGCCCGAGGCACCTGACCCCATCGCGTGTTGCGATCGAGTCCCGCCAGCACGCCGTACAGCGACAACCCCGTGCGTAGCAGCCACGGCCGCCGGCGCGTGTGGCCGTAGATGGGGACGTGGAAGCGTTGCAGTCGCACCAGATCGGGCGCGATCGCGAGGAGAATCGCGCGCTCGCGCAGGCACTCGCGGACCAGCCGCAGCTGATACGTCTCGAGGTACCGCAGTCCGCCATGAATCAGCTTGCTCGAGCGGCTCGACGTCCCGGCGCCGATACCGGTCTGTTCCAGGACCAGAACGCGATGGCCTCCCGCGGCGGCTGCCTGCGCGACACCCGCGCCGTGAATGCCGGCGCCGACAACGATGACGTCCCACGGCGCGCTCACAATGGTGACCGCGGTTCACCGAGGGCGCGGCTCATCGGCCCGACCGCCATCGTCTCGATGAGCTCCACGCCGCGCGCCGCAAGAGCGCGTGCAACCGGCAGCGAATCGACTTCGTAGACCACCCATCGCCAGGGGCCGCGCCAGAGTGGGTCCGTTCGCGACAGCTTCTTCACGTCGACGAACACGTACTCTGGCGCCAGGGCTTCGCACGCGAGACGCGTTCGATCGCGGAGGTTGCCGAGGACCCAGCCGATGGCGGCGGCGCCGAGCTCGCGCGCCCGCGCGATCGCGGCGAGCTCGAAGGAGATGGTGACGCACTGAGTCCGCCATGGAGAGCACGTCTCCACGACGCGCCCGACGACTTCCTCCAGGCCGAACTGCTTCAGGCTTTCTCGTTTGATCTCCACGAAGAGCGTGACATCGGGACGGTCGTCGATGAGATGCAGGACATCGGCCAACAACGGGATGGTGGCGCCGCGGTGGCGCTCGCCGAGTCGTCCGGGCCCCGCGGTTTCGATCTGCGAGAGCGTCGCTGCCGTGAGATCGAAGACACGGCCGGCGCGCCCGGCCGTCCGCCGGAGCGTGGCGTCGTGCAAGACGATGGGTACGCGGTCGGCGGAGAGTTGTACGTCGAGTTCGAGATGACGGGTGCCGAGCGCCAGGGCGGACTGAAACGCCGGCAGCGTGTTCTCGGGGTACTCGCGCGCGTTGCCGCGGTGGGCGACCAGCTGCACGCCATCAGCTTAGAGCACTCGAGAGCACATATTCGAGGACTCCCGATGTCAGCGGAGCCGCCATGGTGCGACGCGCCAGCGCGCAGACTGAGACGGCGCCACACCAGTGCCGTCTTGCCCCCCGGTCGCCGCTGGCGAGAAGTGCCTGTGGCACGGCACGTAGGCAGCGGGCGCCGAAAAATTCGCAACACGTCGCGGAAAGTTTCCGTCGTCTGATGCCTCCGACAAAGGGTCAACGAGAAATCCAGCAGATACGGGTGGCGCGCCGATGGCGCACGGATTGCCTCCTGCGAGTGCCATCGACGCTCAGCTGGCGCCATCGACGGTGATGTTTGCTTCGCGGGACGCCAGGGCCAGCGGTTCCGTGAAGCGTACCGAACGGAGATAAGCAATGAACTTCAGATCGCGCCGGATGATCCTGGGTGCCCTGATCACGACGGCCGTGGTGTTCTCCCTGAGTTCGGCGTGGGCGGCGGGCCAGGGTGGGTCAGGCCCGCGACGGCAAATGGCCGAGGAAGTCTTCAAGAACATCCAGGTGTTCAAGGGCGTGCCGGCGGACGAGTTCATCGTGTCGATGGGGTTCATCTCCAACGCCCTGGCTGTCAACTGCACGTATTGCCACTCCGAGGCCGGCGGTGGCGGTTGGGACAGGTATGCCCTGGACACCGATGCGGCAAAGCGGACGTCGCGCCGCATGGTCTTGATGATGAACGAGATCAATAAGACCAACTTCGGGGGGCGCCAGGTCGTGACATGCGTCTCTTGCCATAACGGCGCGACTCGCCCCAAGGCGGTGTTCAACCTGGCGCCGTACTACAGCATTGCGACGGGCGACGAACCGAACGACATCCTCAGGCAGGCGCCAGGGGCGCCGTCGGCCGACCAGGTAATCGACAAGTACATCCAGGCGCTCGGTGGAACGCAGCGGCTCGCCGGGCTCACGAGTTTTTCCGCCAAGGGGACGTATCTGGGGTACGGCGAACCGGAGAAGAATCCCCTGGAGGTTCTTGCCAAAGCTCCTGGGCAGCGCACGGTCAGCATCCGTACTATCAGCGGAGACATGACGACGACCTACGACGGTGGCTCCGGGTGGGTCCGGGTGCCGGAGCCTTTCAGCCCGCTGCAGTTGAGGGTGCTGGCCGGAACGGAGCTTGAGGCCGCGAAGCTGGACGTGGATCTAGCGTTTCCGGCGCAGCTAAAGCAGGCGCTCAGCGGCTGGCGCGGCGCGGTTCCGACCGCCCTCGGCGATCGCGACGTACAAGTCATCCAGGGACAGACCGCCACGGGGTCCCCCGTGAAGCTGTACTTCGATGAGGAATCGGGTCTGCTCGTGCGGGTGGTGCGCCACCTCAAGACGCCGCTCGGCCGCAGCCCCAGGTTGATGGACCTTTCGGACTATCGGGAGGTCGCCGGCATCAAGGTGCCGTTTCGCTTGGACATCTACCAGGAGTCTGGAATGGGCACCATTGAACTGACCGACGTGCAGCCGAACGTCCAGGTGGACGCGGCGAGGTTTGCCAGACCGGCGCCGCCGGCCCGTTCCGCGACGCCGTAGTCGGTCCCAATGGCGGCGCAGGTGCGCGAATTTTACCGCGCGCCAACACGCCATGAGGGGCACCGGAAGAGAATTTTCGCACGGCAGACTACGGTCAGCGACCAGACGCTCCACGGGAAGGTCCGCCGCGCTCGCAGACGAGGAGAAGGAGACGATTATGAGACTTGGATCGAGCCAAAGGGTCATGTGCGCCGCGGGGATGGCTGCGGTGTGGCTGCTGGGCGTGGCAGTCCGTGGCCAGGCTCAGGAGCAGACACCGCTGATGTCGGAACAGGCCTTCAAGAACGTCCAAGTGTTGAAGGGCCTCTCCGTGAACGAATTCCTAATGACGATGGGCGTTTTCTCCGCGTCGCTGGGTTGGTCCTGCCAGAATTGCCATTCCGGCGACGACCGCAACTGGGCGGCCTTTGCCAAGGAAAGCACCGGAATACGCACGACGCGCCGCATGATTACGATGATGGCGGAAATCAACAAGACGCAGTTCGGCGGACGGCAGGCGGTGACCTGCTTCACCTGCCATCGTGGGTCCGAGCAACCCAGAACCGCCGCGGATCTCGACCTGTTGTACGGGCCGCCGCCTGATATCCCGAGTCACCTCGTCGAGCAGGCCCCCACGGCGCCGTCTGCCGACCAGGTACTTGACAAGTACATCCAGGCACTCGGCGGGGCGCAGCGGCTGGCCGCGCTGACGAGCTTCACCGCCCGGGGAACCGCCGTGGGGTACGGCCCTGAGTCGCTGGACATCCGTCCGACCGAGATCTATGCCCGGGCGCCAAATCAGCTCACCACGATCATCCACACGGAGAGCGGAGACATCACCACGGCCAATGACGGGCGCGTCGCGTGGCTGGCGTCGACGTTCCGACCGATACCGGTGGTGTCGCTGAGCGGACAAGATCTGGAGGCCGCGCGGATGGATGCGATCGTGGCTTTTCCGGGGCAAATCAAACAGGCGCTGCGCAACGTACGCGTCGGCTTCCCCGCCGCCATCGACGGTCGCGAGGTGCACGTTGTGCAAGGCACGACCGCGGCCGGTGCGCTCGTCACGTTGTCGTTCGACGCGGAGACGGGCCTGCTCGTGCGGCAGATGCGCTACGTGGCCTCACCGGTCGGCCCCCTCGCGACGCGGGTTGACTACGCCGATTATCGCGAGGTCGCCGGAGTCAAGGTGCCCTATCGCTTGACCCAGACCCGGCTGAACGGGCGCGAGAAGATCGAGTTGACCGAGGTGCGACCGAACGTCCCGATTGACGCGGCACGGTTCGCCAAACCGGCCGCGCCGCCGCCGCGCTGAGCTTCCGTCGCCTGCGGTCGGTCGTCCCGCGCGGCGTCGCCGGTCGTGGCTGTGCCGGCGCCGCCAGGTGGGGCCGGCACGAGTCGGGCTGCACTCGATCGCCCCCCCGATTGTTCGACGAGCGGTATGGCCTCGGCCATGCCGCCATCCCAACATGTTTGACGGCGCGTGCGGAGAGAAGGAAGCTGTCACCCTGATGATGCCCGCCGGTCCGCGCGCGCTCGATCCGCTCTTCCAGCCCGAGGTCGTCGCCGTCATCGGGGCCAGCCGAACGCGCGGCGGTATCGGCTCGGAGATTTTTCACAACATCCAATCGGCGGGTTACCGCGGACGCGTGATT
>JBEBGB010001157.1:0-1384 GCA_040081675.1 Vicinamibacterales bacterium | reverse complement strand
GTCGTGCGTGCCGTTCGAGACCCAGGCGTAGGTGTCGGTGTTGTCAGCGCACGGTTCATTGAGAATGGCGAGCGCCTCGCGATGACTCGAGCCGTGCAGAGTGATCCCGGCACCGGCCAGGAGGGTCGAAAGCACCAGACCCTTGGATAACCGATTCATTTCTACGTCCTTTCGGCGGTGAAATACCGCGCACATGGGTTGCTGGCCATCTCTACGCAGCCCAGGGGCATCTGGATGTGTGCGGGCGGTGGGATTGGTCCAGGAACACGCCAGCGGTTGCTTGATTCGTCAACCGACGGACCGTGGCGTGTTGGCGATTGCCGATGAGACGGAAAACCCTCGAAGTTCGCGGGGAGGTATCTGACGCTGGGTGCCGACCAGGCCTGGTTTGAAGAGCGGCTGCTATTGAGCGCGCTCGGCCCGTTTCTTCTCCATCGCGCGTTCCTGCTGCAATCGCTCGAGTTCGACGGTCGAGTGATCGGCGAACTGCATCGCGTCGGCAATGGCGTGATGCCCGGCGACGTCAGCAATCGCGCGATGCATGGCCTGACAGACACGTCGATACGACGGATGCCCCTGCGGCGCCGTCCGCAGTTCGATGACGTGCATGGCCTCGCGCGCATTCATGTCCATGTAGAACCGCACGCGATACGCCATGGCCACTGCGTAGCTCGCGGCGTCTCCCAGCCCGTTCGCGCTGAGCGCAGCGAACAGGTCGGCCGATCGATCCATGACTGACCGCCAATCCGCCAGCGCCCCGGCCTCCTCGATGGCCGCCGGCTCGACGCACCCGTGGTGCGGCGTCAACGGCTGCCACTCGAGCGTCAGCAAGCGATGGCGTTGCAGATCGCGGAACGCTCCGTAGTCGGCCAGGACGTCGAAGCGGTACCTGGTGCGTTCGAAGGCGCGACCCGGTTTGTGGCGCCGGTTGGTGCGATCGCCGAGATACGCGCGCAGGATTTCCGCGCGGTCGTCAACCGACATCTGCCGCGCGATTTGCAGGAGCTGATCGTCTGGAAGATCGGTCGCGGCGTACAGTGCCGACGCCACGACCTTGAGTTCGCCGTCCGCGTCGAACTCGGTCAGCGTGACTTCATCGCGGGGCTCAGCGTCGACCTGTCCGACACGTGCCCGAACAGCCGCGAACGCCGACTCCCGGGTGTCGGCCAGATACTGCACCCAGCGTCCGCCGCGCGTGGGCTGGTCGACTCTCGCCATGAACGCGGGCATGACCTGCTGCAGTTCCTGGAGCAGCAGGTCGGCATACGCGCGCACCTCGTCGAGGGGGTTCGCGCGCATCCGCAGAATGAGTGCTTCATACGCCTGACCGGTGCCGTACAACCCCAGGTTGGAGGTCGTCGCCGCCGGGAGGAGGCCTCGCAGC
>JBEBGB010000332.1:0-5689 GCA_040081675.1 Vicinamibacterales bacterium | reverse complement strand
CGAAGCCCGCAGTCAACTGCAGCAAGTGAAGCTCGCAGACGGTCCAGGAGTTGGCGCTGGCACCGTGCAGTACCTGCTGGGACTGTGCAACGCTCGTCTCGGGAACCGCGTCGATGCGGAGACGGCGTTCAAGGCCGCCGCGGCGTCGAGCAGCCTGCTCACCGAAGACGGGCCTCCGGTGAAGGAACTGGCCGAGGCGCGTCTCGCCGAGCTGCAGCGCGGCACCCTTCGCTGAGTCCGGTCAGAACAGGAACTTCACCGCGAGCTGAACGACGCGAGGATCGGCTGCGGTCGTAATCGTGCCGAACGCTGCGGAGCCGAACGTCCCGTTGGGCGCACCGAAGTACGGCGTGTTGGTCACGTTGAAGACCTCTGCGCGGAGTTCGAGCGCGCGGGCGGCCTGCAGTTGCACCCGTCGAATCAACGCCAGATCGAGATTCCGATAGCCCGGACCGCGGACCGGATTGCGCGCCGCGGTTCCGATGGTGAACTGCGGCGCGGTGGCGAAGGCGCTGGTGTTGAACCACCGACTCACGGTCCGCTCCTCCAACGGAAGCGTCGGGTCGCCGACCAGATTCGGACGCTGCACGCCGAAGCCCGCAAACGCGTTGTTGTTGGTCGACTGCGTCACCGCGATGGGCATGCCCGACTGGATCGACAGGATGCCGGTCAGCGACCAACCACTCACGATCGGCTTCAGCGCCGCGGGGCCGCCGAACGGCAGATCCCAGGTCGCAGACGTTGCGAACACGTGAGGGATGTCGCCGGTCGAGTAGTCGCGTTCGAGCTTCCGGTTGAAGCTGTCCGCCACGGGATAGTTCGCGATCGGTCCCGTCAGAATAGACGCATCGAACACAGACGAGGCATCGTCTTTCAAGGTCGAGCGCGTGTAGGCCACGAGATACGACAACCCGTGCGACAGCCGTTGCTGCACTTTCACCGACACGCCCTGGTAGAACGTGGTACCGACGTTGTTGCGATAGAGGCTGACGGTCGTGTACTGCGGATAGGGCTTCAACAACTGCGCGAGCGGTATCGTCGGATCCCCTAGAGACGACGAGCGCGGGATGATGCCGAAGTAGGGATTTGCGACGCGCGCCGTCAGCGCGGAACCGAGAGCGAGTTGCTCGATGCTCAACTGATTCAGGTTGGTGTCTGGAAGGCCGACGTGCGTGATCTTCGACCCGAGATACGACACCTCCGTCGTGATGTTCGACGTGATATCGCGCTGCAACGAGGCGTTCCACTGTTGCACGTAGCCCGATCCGAGGTCGCGGTCGACGGCGAAGACGCCTTGACCAAGCCCGGCATTCGGCGTCAGGGCAATCGGGGTTACCGTCGGTCCATTCGCAAGCGTGAATGCAGGAATGATGTTGTCGAGCGTGCGCTGCGAGACGGTCTGCAGATAGGGGAAGACCGGCGTGGTGAACGGGGTGGTGATGCCGGCCATCTCGATCCACACAAGGCCATAGGCGACGCGCGCCACCATCGTGTCGGTCAGCCTGTCGACGATGCCAAGCCGCGGGCCGAAGTTCAGTTTGTGCAGTTGCCGTGCAGCCTCCGGCACGCCGTTCTGCCCGGCATACTCCAGCTGCTGCGTCTGGAGGTTGAAGACGGCCGTCTGATTGTCGACTTCTGTCGACGGCGAGTTCAGCGTATAGCGCACGCCCGCATTCACCGTGAGGCTGTCGGTGACGCGCCAGTCGTCCTGGATGAAGTACTCCTG
The DNA here is from genome assembly GCA_040081675.1 of Vicinamibacterales bacterium. Taxonomy (GTDB): domain Bacteria; phylum Acidobacteriota; class Vicinamibacteria; order Vicinamibacterales; family CAVVIG01; genus CAVVIG01. The sequence continues at coordinate 3,963 of JBEBGB010000332.1, read as the reverse complement.
GAAGTGCGCGCGGTTTCTGATCTGTCCCTGCTGCAAATCGATCGAGAACTGCTGGACCTGACCAAGCAGGAAGCTCGCGAGCGGCGTGCCCGTGTTCGCAGTGCCAGGCAGATCGGTGAACAGGTTGCTGAACGTGAACGAGCCGGTCGGTGACGGCGGTTGGACCACGTTGAGCCGCTGCCACCTGACGTCGCCGCCCATCTTGAACGTGTGGTGTCCCTTGAGCCACGTGAACGAATCGGCAATCTCCGTGACACTCGTGCTGAAATCAGACGCGGTGTTCGCTGGCGATCCAAGCTGCTGGTAGCCAGCAATCAGGAACGTCGGCAGCGTGTTCGGGAAGCGAGCAGTCGATGGAATGCCCGGGAGACTCAGCGTGGCGGACGCTGCCCCACCGAGCTGTGCGGCTGAGCGGTCCACGTGACGTCTCGTGTCTCCGATTCGCAGCTCGTTGAACATGCTGGAGGAGATGGCGCGCTGATAGTGCGAGGCGAACGACCACGCCGTTGTCTGCTGTGGCCCGAGGGTGCCCGTGGTGACGCCGCTTCCGTCGGGCAGCGGGGTGACTGGGATGAAGTTCTCCGAGAAGCGCGTCAGGCGGCCGAAGACATGGTCGCGATTGTCCGCGAACTGTCGATCCAGTCTGAGGCTGAACTGATCCTGATCCTGCGTCTCGTTGTCCACGCGTTGATAGTTGTTTGCCACGCTGGTGCTGGTTGGCAGTGGATACCGCGCAAGCAGCGCCGCCGCCACCGGGTCCACGCGGTTGGTCGGAATGACGCCGCCTGGGAACTGCGTGCGAACACTGCCTGCCGTCGTCGCCGGGTCATAGATGACCGGCACGCGACCGCCGATGGCTTCGGTGAAGATGCCCTGCCGCTGCAAAAGCGTCGGCACGGTTGAAATGACCGTGCGGCCAATCGTCTGCCGCTGGCCCTGGTAGTCGAGGAAGAAGAACGTGCGGTCCTTCTGCAGCGGACCACCCATGACGCCGCCGAACTGATTTCTCCGATATGTCGGCTTCACGGGGTTCGTGGACGCGAAGAAGTTGCGCGCGTTGAGCGACTGGTTACGCAGGAACTCGAAGCCGCTGCCGTGCACCGCGTTGGTTCCCGACTTGGTCGTCAGATTGACGACGCCGCCGTTGAAGCGTCCGAACTCTGCGGGCGGGCTATTGCTCTCGATCTTGAACTCCTGGATGGCGTCGATGTTCGGGAAGAACGCGACTTGTCCAGGCTCGGGCTGCAGGACGGAGATGCCGTCGAAGAGATATTCGTTCGTGCGGGGCCGGCCACCGTTGATGCGTGGCAGCACCGAGTTGGGCGGCAGCGCCACGCCAGGCGCGAGCCCCGCGAGCGTGATGAAGCTGCGACCGTTCAGTGGCAGTGTGACGATCTTCTGGTTGTCGATCACCTGTCCGAGTGACGAGGTCGATGCGCGCAGTTGAGACGCATCGCCGACCACCATGACGGCTTCCGACACGGCACCGACCGTGAGCGCAGCGTCGAGCCGTACCGTCTCCCCGGTGGCGACGCGAATGCCACTGCGCGAGACCTTTCGAAAGCCGCTCAACTCAAATTGCACGTCATACGAACCTGACGCCAGTCCAGGCATGCTGTATCCGCCGTCGTTGCTCGACGTGACGACGCGCGTTCGGCCCGTGGCCGTTGAGGTCACTGTCACCGTGGCGCCGGGAACTGCACCGCCGCTTGAATCCGAAACGACCCCTGTCAGCGTTCCCGCGCCAACTTGAGCGTTCGCGGGCGACACCGACGCGACTACGAAGAGCAACCACATCCACATCCACACCACACCGCGCCGTCCTCGCATCAGCCCTCCCGAACCACGACACTCTAGAACGAATCTATACGATATTCAAATCGATTCAAATCGACTCAATATGCATTAATCACTGATCGTCGATGGCCCACGGACTATCGCCCACCGCCTGTCTATCGCCGCTCGCTGTGTGCACGGCAGTGGCGACGAACCGCAAGGAAGGGATTCCTCCGGTGATACGATGCCGTCGGTTCACGCGGGGTTCGATCGCCATGACACAGTTCACAGTCCGGGCCGCGGCCGACAGGCTCGGAGTCGGCTATTCCACACTCAAGCGATGGGTGCTCAGCGGGCGTGTGCGAACGACGCAAACGGCCGGCGGACACCACCGGATTGCGGACGCCGAAATCGACAGGCTCCTCGCGCGCCGTAACCCTGCGGAGCACTCAACGACACGCGTCGTCGAAGACGACGACTCGATTGCTGACCTGAGCGCCCGCAATCGGCTGCACGGGTACATCGAGGAAGTTCGCGTCGACGGTCTGCTCGCCCAGATTCGCCTCCGCGTCGGCGATCAGACGCTCACAGCCGTCGTCACGTCCGACGCCGTGCGGGCGTTGAAGTTCAAGCGTGGCGACGATGCGATGGCCATCATCAAATCGACGGAGGTGATGGTGGCGCGCTCGCGCAGTGCGGCCAACAACCTGGCACGTGACGCGGCTGCTCCGCCGCGCAAGACATCGCGGCGCGGCAAGACTCGCTAAGGACCGGCGTTAACACTCTTCTGAGGCACGACGACCATGCTCACGAAACTGACCACGTCGTACGCGCGCCCTGGCCTCGTGCTTGTGGGACTGACCGTGCTCCTGTCGGCCGGCGTCGTGCACACGCAAGGACAACGGACGTTCGACATCTACTCGATTGACGTCGAAGGCGGTCAGTCGACACTCTTCGTCTCACCATCAGGTGAAACGCTTCTGATCGATGCCGGCAATCCTGGCGATCGTGATGCCGACCGCATTGCCGCCGTGGCCAAGGAGGCGGGCGTCACACAGATCGACTATCTCCTCGTGACCCACTACGACGGCGACCACGTCGGTGGCGCCAAAGACCTCTCGAGTCGATTGCCGATTCGAACCTTTGTCGATCACGGTCCGCGAGTCCCCCCACCCGGCGCGCCGACGCTGACCGCGGAGGCTCAGGCAAACATTGCCCGGGTCGATCTGGCTTACCAGGAAGCTCGAGCCAAGGGTCGACACATCGAGGTGAACGCCGGCGACGTCGTGCCGATCCGTGGTCTGGACGTGCGAGTGGTGTCGAGCAAAGGCAAGGTCATCACTCGGCCACTGGCGGCGTCCGCAGCCGCGAATCCGCTCTGCGGGGCGTTCGTCCAGCATCCGCTTGACGCCAGCGAGAACATCTACTCGGTCGGCGTGGTCATTGGCGCGTTCGAGCGCTTTCGGATGTTGGACCTTGGCGACCTGACGTGGAACACCGAGCACGATCTCGTGTGTCCGAACAATCTGCTGGGCAACGTCGACCTGTATCTGACCACGCATCACGGATTGGCGCGGTCCGGTCCGCCAGCGCTCGTCCATGCGATTCGCCCGCGGGTGGTTCTCATGAACAACGGTCCGCAGAAGGGCAACTCGCGCGAGACGTGGACCACGGTGAAGACGTCGCCCGGCGTGGAGGACCTCTGGCAACTACATTACTCAGTGCAACGACCAGCGGCAGTGCGTTTCGAGGAGCAGGCGTCGCCCGGCGGGCCGGAGGCGAATGCACCCGAAGCGTTCATCGCGAACCTTGGCGATGTTCAACCCACGCACACTCCGGTCTACGCACTCAAGGTGTCGGTGCGTCCAGACGGAGGTTTCACGGTGACGAACACGCGAACGGGATTCAGCAAGGATTACAAAGCGAAGTCGAATCGATAGACCCCTTCACTGACGGTCGAGCCTTGCAGAGTCCATGAGCGAGTACTGTATCGGCATCGAAGACCATTACGCGTGGGCCAATCTGGTGAGCATCACGGCGTCTGGCCCGGACGAGATTCTCCTGGATAAGCGACGTGTCGAGTTGCTTGATCAGGAGCTTCCCGCGTCCCCGTATCACCACAACGCACTCCACATACCGCTTTCAGAAGCCGAGACGCTCGTTCGAGATGTGCAGACGTCTGCCAAC
>JBEBGB010001156.1:0-1385 GCA_040081675.1 Vicinamibacterales bacterium | reverse complement strand
GCTCAGCCTGAAGAGCCATGCCGACCAGAAGGAGCGCGAGCTCATCGAGGCGATGGCCGTGCGCTACGTCGAGCAGTTCATCCCCAGCGAGCGACCGCAGCAGGACAAGGCCTACGCCGACGCCATGAAGCCCCTCGCCGATCGCTATCCGAACGATCTCGATCTGGTGACGCTCTACGCCGACGCTCTCTTCTTGATGGAACCGAGGCGGGGCACTCGTGATATCAACGATCCCAACGTCCAGCGGCTGCATCAGGTGCTCGAACAAGTGCTGTCGAAAGACGTGCATCATCCTGGCGCCTGCCATTTGTACGTGCACGCAACCGAGTCGACCGTGAATCCGGGTCGCGCAACGGCTTGCGCCGAGTTCCTCGGCGCGTCCATTCCCGGGGCCAGCCATATCAACCACATGCCGTCGCACACGTGGAATGAGGTTGGCCGGTGGGGCGACTCAGTGCGCTCCAACCTCGAAGCCTGGCACTCGGATCAGAAGGCGGCCATTGGCGAGGGCTTCGCGATTTATCCCGAGCACAACCTGCACATGCTGCTCTACGCGGCGTCTTACGATGGCCAGGGCGCCGTCGCTACGCGCGCTGGCAAGGACTACGCAAAGCTCACGGGTGAGTCGTTCTACGAAGTGCTCACGCTCCTTCGCTTCGGCCGGTTCGACGAAGTGCTGGAGGTCACGTCGCGTCCCAAGAACGATGTCACAGGCGGGCTGTGGGACTTCGCTCAGGGATACGCGCACCTCCGGCTTGGTCACGCGGATTTTGCCAACCTCTATCTCGGGCGTGTGCAGAAGGCCGCCGACACCTCGAAGGCCGCGTTTCGCCAGCACAGCGCGAAGGCGTTGTTGAGCATCGCGGCTGCCGTTCTCGAAGGCGAGATCCAGCGCGTGTCGGGTGATCTCCCCGCTGCCATTGCGACTCTCGAACGAGCCGTACAGTTCGATGATGCGCTTGTGTATGACGAGCCGCAGCCGCTGCCGTTCGACGCCCGCCACTTTCTTGGCGCCGCGCTCCTCGACGCGCACTGGTATGGCGATGCGGAGGTCGTCTATCGCAAGGAGCTGTCCGAGCACCCGCACAACGGCTGGTCGCTCTACGGACTGCAACGGGCACTGGCTGGACAGGGGAAGAAGGATCCGGCCGTCGATGCGGACCTGGCGGCGAGTTGGTCGCGCTCGGACAGCTGGCTTCGAGGGTCGAGGTAGCAGAAATCGGCTATAGGCGGTAGGCGTCAGGCCACGAAAAGCGCCAACACGGAGAGCACGGATAACACACAGAAGTCCACGGTTCTTGCTCAAAGGAGCCGTGACCTCCGTGTAGAACTCCGTGACCTCCGTGGTAGAGCCTTTGGACCAGCAGACCTCCAAGTCTCTTTAT
>JBEBGB010000331.1:0-5697 GCA_040081675.1 Vicinamibacterales bacterium | reverse complement strand
CGCCCTCAGACGCCGCTCACTCGTCCTCGCGCCGCGCCGGCGAGCGGTAGTAGTACTCGAAGCAGGGCGGGCAGATCGTATGGCTCGTGTTGCCCCAGACGTGCTCGACCCACTGGGGCACCCAGTCCCAAGCGCCGTCCTCCACAAGGTTCTGAACCCTGCGGCAGTGGGAGCACTGGTGCAGGAGTCCGTTCGCGTCGAAGTACGTGGTCGTGTCCGGCGGTGTCTCCGCCTTACCGGCGGCGTGCGGTCGCTCGATGCGGAGCGAGTGGATGATGACGTAGCCCGCCCGATGCGGCAGCGAGTAGACCTGCATGTTGAACAGGCGCTCCAGCGCAGCACTCGGGCACATGTAGTCGTGCGAGGTCGGACGCAGCGAGTCCGTGGAAGCCGACGCGGAATCGAGCAGCCCACGATAGAACGGACCGAGCGGCTCCGGGACGGCATCGAGGTAGACCGCACCAAGTCCCCACCGTTCAGCGATCAGCGGCTGACCGCCGTTCTGGCCGGCGAAGGTGTCCCACGCGGGATTGAGATAGGCGATACGCGTGTCCGGCCACAGCCCGACGATGGTCGCGGGAAGTCGGTCGAGTTCGTCGGGGTCGAACGCGGTGCGCAAGACCGGCTCGAATTGCGGATCGTACCGGCGAGTCATCGGGCCTTCTTTCTGCGTGGACGCCTCGACAGGATAGCCCGTCCGAGCGACGACTCCCCGATATTTCGCGCCTACATCTTGATGAACTCGACGCGCCGGTTGTTCGCCTTGCCGGCGGGGTTGTCGTTCTTGTCCACGGGCTGGCTCTCTCCCTTGCCGTCGGTGACTATGCGACCCGCGTCGATCTTGAACTCCGCCGCGAGCGCCGTCTTGACCGCGGCGGCGCGGCGCTTCGATAGCTCGAGATTCGCCGTGTCGTCGCCATCGGCGTCCGTGTGACCAACAATCTGGACCTTCAGATCGGCGCTCTCCGTCAGCACGCCGGCGATTTCCTTCAGCGCGCCGTACGACTCCGGTTTGACTCGGTCGCTGTTCACGTCGAACAGGATGCCGCGCGTGACCCATTTTCCCTCGGTGAGCAGCTTGTTGCGGGTATCGGGTGCGCCAACCGCGAGGCGCACGTTGCCGATGTAGTACTCCCCTTTGGCGTCGTCGACGCGCAGCCCGAAGACGAACATGTTCAACTTTGCCGTGGCCAAGAACGCTCGCGGCAGGTCCCACGCTTTCTCTTCGTTCAAGTACACGCGTATGCGCTGGCGTTGACGCCACATCGAGACGTGAACGGGGTTGGCCACCTTCGTGAACTGATTGACCGGCTTGCTGACTTGGGCCGCCGAGACCGAGGCCTGTCTCACTTGCGTCTCCGACGTTCCGGCGTCCCCCGACCCGGGAAGCAATCTCAGGAGAAAGGTGTTGGTCCCCCCGGCCCAGTTCGCCGCCCCGCCGGACGGCAGCTCGGCGATGACAGTGGTGAGGTAGTACCCCACAAAGGTTGGCGGCGTGAGCACGTCGAACTCGAGCGTGAAGTCATCCGGCAGTGCCGTGATGAACTCCGGCGTGAAGAAGCCCGTGCCCGCCAGCTTCAACCACCGCCCGGGCCTGCCCGCAATCGTGACGATTTCGCCCGACGCGTTGGTATTCCACCTGGCCGGAAAATCGCCAATCGCATCCTGCGTGAAGTCATCCACGGCCACGACCTTTTCGCCGGGAACGAAATCGAACTTGCTGTACGCCTGAAAGGCTGGCGCAGCATCGGCCGGAGCAGCGGCCGACCCTGCGGCAGGTGTCGGCACGGGGCTGGTCGAAGCGGGATCTGGAGTGGCGGTCGGAGCAGACGCCGGCGCGGGCGGGGGCGGTTGCTTCGCCTGCGCCTCGGCTTCCTTCTTCTTCCGCAGTTCCTCCTGAGCTCGCTTGGCGGCATCGCCAAGACGTCCGAACTGCGCCGCGACGGGCATGGTTCCAATCGCGACCATCGCGATGATCGAGAGGCACACGGCTTTTAGCGATTTCGACAACTTCATCGAGGACCTCCGGTCCCGCAAGATGCGGGCACCTGTCCTCTTACGCGTCAATCGTCGATTTATCGGGTCAGCTGCGCCGGCGCCGGCGTGCCGGCGGCGAGATCGGCTTCTTGAAGTGCCGCCGCCAGGGGATCAATCTCGAGGCGAAGGTCTTCCTTGGCTCCGGCACCACGTTTGTACGCCTCCCAGCCGTTCAAGGCATGCCGCAACGCGGTGCTGGCTTCGCGCCATGCGTCTCGAGATCCGGAGCGTCTCGCCACGGTGGCGAGCGCCAGACCGAGGTCGCCCGCCGGCGCCAACGACTGCTTCGGGTCTCGTTGGTCGGCGGGAAGACTCTCGAATAGCGCGACGCTGCGGCGAAAGGCACGGATGGCCTCGGTCATCGCACCGCGATCGCGCTGCACGAGCCCCAGTTGACGCACCTCGCCTGCGAAATTGAAGCGGTGCGCGACGTAGTCAGGATTCTTCGCGGTGGCACCTTCTGAGATCCGAATCGACTGTTCGATCGACTCGAGTGCCGCGTCGAGCTGCCTGGTTTCGCGCTGACTCGTCGCCAGGTTCCCATACATATCGGCCAGGTCGAACTGGAACTGGATGTTCAGCGGATCAGCCGCGACGAGCGTCTTCTCGATGGCGATGGATTCCTCGGTGGCCCGAATGGCTTCGTCGTGCTGCCCCAGCTCGACGTAGTCGGCCCCCACTCGTGCCAGCAGCATGACGACGTCACGCTTGGCAGTGACTGCCTCTGGTGCCTCGCTCAGAAGCGAGCGGGCGATGTCTGCTGCTCGCTGGTGGGAAGCGAGGGCCTTGGGGAAATCGCCCTGGTAGTGATACACGTCGCCAAGGTTGCCGTGATTGACCGCCAGGCCACGGCGCATCAGACGCGACGAGCCAGGGCGATCACTCAGTTGCTCGGTGAGGCGGATGGACTCGAGCAACGCCGCCTTCGCTTCGTCGCGGCGACCCGCCCAGGTGAATGCGACACCAAGACGGCCGCGAACTCTGGCGCGGTCCTCCAGCGCGTCATCGGCATCGACCGCTCCGTTTTGCGGCGAGCCAGGAGCGAGCAACGCGTGGGCCCGCTGATACGACTCGACGGCTCGCGGATACTCGCCCTGCGCCAGGTCAAGGTCGCCCACACGCGAGTAGGCCCGGCCAAGCGCGATGGCCGATTGCCGGTTGCGCCTGCTGGCCTCGTGAATTGCGCTGCGCAGATCAACGAGCTTGTTGTAGCTGTCCCTGGCGCCTGGCACATCGCCGAGATTGGCCCCGTACGGATTGCCCTGGACATCACCGATCTTCTGATACGCGTCCGCCAGGTCCCGCTTGAGCGACAGATCGTTGCCGGCCTCACGCCCCAGTGCATCGAGGTAACCCAGGGCGCGCGTCACCAGGAGCTTGCGTGCCGTGGTGGTGCCAGGGACCTCCGCGATCGCATCGTACAACTCGCCCACCAGAGTGTTCGCGAGCTGCCGCACGTCGTTGAAACGACGTTCGGCCCGCTGCCGCTGATACCAGACGACCGCGCCGGCTCCAGACAGGGTGACGGCGATGACCGCAGCGGCGGCGACGCCGACGAAGTGTCGTCGAATGAACTTCGAGGTCCGGTATCGAACCGAGTCAGGCGCGGCAAGAACGGCTTGGCCAGTGAGATAGCGTTCGCAATCCTCGCTCAATTGCGCCGCCGAGACATATCGCCGACCTGGTTCCTTGCGAAGCGCCTTGAGGGTGATCCAATCCAGATCGCGAGCGACCCGCTCGCCATGTCCAGCTGACACTACGGCCGCTATGCTCGGCGGCATCGGATCCTGTTCGCAGATCATGCGCAGGATCTCGGTGTCGCTGGACGAACTGAAGTCGAAGACCTTGCGGTCGGTCAACAGACGGTAGAGCAGCGCACCGAGTGAGTAGACGTCCGACGTGATGGTCACGGCCTCGTTCTGCAACTGCTCCGGGCTGGCGCTCTCGGGGGTGAAGGCGCGAAGGGCCGTATCAGTGCGCACGCGACCATCTTCGAGCAGCCTGGCAATGCCGAAGTCGAGGAGCTTGGGTACGCCGTCGCCCGTGACGAGAATGTTCGCCGCCTTGATGTCGCGATGCACGATCAGATGCTGGTGCGCGTAGTGGACGGCGTCGCACACCTGCCGAAACAGGTTCAGCCGCTGCCGCAGCGACAGCTTTCGCGACCGACAGTGCTCGTCAATCGTGCTGCCGTCCACGTACTCCATGACAACGAACGGCACACCCTCGTCCGTGGCTCCCGCGTCCAATATGTGGGCGATGTTGGGATGGCTGAGCGTGGCGAGAATGCGCCGCTCGTCCAGGAATCGCCTGATGAGGTCTGGCGCCGCGACATGGCCCGCCACGATCTTGACCGCCACGTGCGTGTCGAAGGCGCTGTCGGCCCGCTCGGCCAGATAGACGATGCCCATGCCGCCGCGCCCGAGCTCCCTCAGGAGCCGATACGATCCGACCTGGGCACCCGAATGAAGCGGCAGTTCGTCGCCGCCGTTATCCTCGGACTCATCCCCTGGCGCGGCCGGCACGAACGGCTCCTCGATGAAGGTGCCGGCACGGCGATGTGCTTCGAGCAACGACTCGACCTCGCCGCGCAGGTCAGACCGTGAGGCGCACCGTCGGTCGAGAAAGCTCGTGCGCTCGGACTCAGGGCGCTCGAGCGCCTCTGCGACGATCGACTTTGCCTCTGGCCAGAGCGCGTCCGACATGTCCTACTGATCTCGTTGGGCCGAGGTCGTTTCCGACTGAGACATGTGGCGATACAGCCAGGCTCTCGCCGCGGCCCATTCGCGCTTGATTCCGCTCGGTGATTCGCCCATCAGCTCCGCCGTCTCCTCGATCGTCAGGCCGCCGAAGAACCTCAGCTCCACCAGTCTTGCGGCATGCGGGTCGAACGCGGCCAACGCAGATAACGCGCGATCCAGGAGAATTGCGTCCACACGCTCGACGGCTTCGCCGCTCGCGACCTCGCCGGCAAGCTCGAGCGGCACTTTTTCGACGCCGGACCCGCGCTTGACTCGGTTGCGCCGCCGCGCGTCATCGATGGCAATCCGTCGCATCATCTGCGCCGCAAGTCCATAGAAGTGCGACCGGTTCTGCCACGACACGCGTTGATCGACCAGTCTGAGAAACGCCTCGTGAACGAGGGCCGTGCGCTGCAGTGTCCGATCGCCGCGGCCATAGCGGAAGTGAGCCCTGGCCATGAACCGCAACTCGTTGTAGACAAGCGGAATGAGCCGATCGGCTGCGACCGGATCGCCGTCACCCCACGCCATGAGAAGGCGGGTGATTTCGCCAGGCGGCGTGGGAAGGGCGGCCGACATGTGGGTTTGGGGGGAGTGTCCGCCGGAGATTAGTCGAGGCCGATGCCGCGGTCAATTGAGCAATCTCGAGAATGAGCCCTCACAAACCCGGTTGGATTCACCTCGAGCCCAGCGCCGGTTCAAGAGACGGTGCCGGAAAGTCGGCAGCTGACTCCGCGCCGCTGCGGACAGTGGCGCATTCGCGGGTCATCCTGCGCGCACAAGATGGGCGGAGACTTGCAGGTCCGCCCTTGGAGGGCTGCGATGCTTCGGGCACGACTGGTGGTCGCTGCCGTCGCGATGATCGCCACGGCCTCGCTGCCGTTGCCCAATACGCAGGTGAGCGCTGACCCACAGGACG
>JBEBGB010000330.1:0-5698 GCA_040081675.1 Vicinamibacterales bacterium | reverse complement strand
CGGGAGGATGTCGACGATCAGCGACGCACGCTCGAGCCTGCCAAGCGCGCGTAGACCAATGCGAGCCGTTTGCGGATCGCCGCTCCGGGCGGCGCTGCGTATGGTCGTGAGGTCGGCAGTCGTTGGCGCGCGACGATCCTCCGCCAGGAGAACGCCGAGACGTTTATCGAGCTGCGCGTGCCCGTCGGTGGGCAAGCCGAGAAGGAGCGCCGCCGCAAGCGCCGCCGGCGCGAGCAGGGGTTGCGCCCACGCCGCCCACGTCCCCGGGGCGCGGCTCACGCGGTGCCGCGAGCACCGGACTGCGGCGGTCAGGCGTTGACCAGATGAACGGATGTGGTGACGACGCGATCGCATGATTCCCACACGACTCAAATCTCCACGGTCTCTTCGTAACGCGCGATGTGTACCGACCACTGGCGTTCAGACGTGATGCGCGCCTGCAAAGCCGTGAGCCCGCCCGGCTCGCCGTGAACGAGATACGTCGCGCGTGGAGGTGTGGTGAAGTGACTCAACCACCGCATGATCTCCATGCTGTCGGCGTGTGCGGACATGGAGTCGATGTGGTGAATCTGCGCCGAGACGCCGATGTCGCGACCCTTGATCCGAACCGTCCGTGCGCCATCGAGCAGGGTACGTCCTCGAGTACCAGCGGCCTGGAATCCGACGAAGAGCACGCCGTTGCGTTCATTCGGTAATGCTGCTTGCAGGTGGTAGAGCACTCGCCCACCCGTCGCCATGCCGCTCGACGCAATGACGATGGCAGGTTGACGCGACGCAACCAGCTCCCTTGATTGTTGGGGTGAGGCGACGGTGGTCATGCGCTTGGTGCAGAAGACACAGACGTGTCGCGCCTCTGATCGCATGTCCGGATCAAGTTCGTCCGCGCGCTGCGCGTAGAACTGAAGGGCGCGCGCGGCCATGGGGCTGTCGACGAACACCGGTAACACCGGAATGCGCCGTTCTTCCTCGAGTCGCTTCAGCCAGTAGATCACTTCCTCGACGCGACCGATCGCAAACGCCGGAATGATCAACTTGCCGCCTCGCGCAGCGACCGACTTGACGATCTCGGCCAGTTGCGCACCACCGTCGTCTGGCATGTGAACGCGATCGCCATAAGTGGACTCGACCAGCAGCACGTCCGCCTCGGAGACCGGAGTCGGGTCGGGGAGCACCGGACGGCCGTATCGTCCGAGATCGCCGCCGAAGAGGATCGTCTGACCCCCGAGCTTCACACGCGCGTACGACGAACCCAGCAGATGCCCGGCGTTGATGAACTCCACCTCGAGGCCCGGCACGACGGGCACCGGCCGGTTGTAACCAACGGGCTGGAACTGCGTCAGCGCACGCTCCGCATCTGCCATGGTGTAGAGCGGAAGGGCGGGGTTGTGTTTCGAATAGTGATAGCGATTCGCGTCCCTCGCGTCCTCTTCCTGAATATGCGCCGCGTCTGGCAGCACCAGCGTGCACAGGTCACGCGTGCCTGCGGTGCAGAACACGCGGCCACTGAAGCCTTGAGCGACAAGGCGCGGAATGTACCCGCAGTGATCCAGGTGAGCGTGCGTGAGGATGATGGCGTCTATCTCGGACGCCGAGACGGGGAGCGGCTGCCAATTGCGCAGGCGCAACTCCTTGAGGCCCTGAAAGAGTCCACAATCGACCAGGACCTTGTGCTGACCCGTGTCGATGAGGTGTTTGGACCCGGTGACGGTGCCTGCCGCACCCAGAAATGTGAGCGACGCCATGTCCGGAACTATATCCACGAACGTGGTCGATCTGGTTTTCGCGGGTCGCCCGAGCGTGAATTGATGAGCTGACTCAAGCCGAGGAGAGCCGCCCAACCCTGGCGATCGGCTCGTAAACTCGTTGTGTGCTATCTTTTACGGTCTCGAAGAGCGCCTGCCGTTGGTACTGCCGAGATTTCGACGCTCGGCATGCTGGCAGGACCGAGCGTTGAACCGCAAGTCATTTGGGATTATTGTGTCGCTTCTCGCTCGCACCGCTTTGCTCGTGTCGCAGTCTGCCTGGTCGACTGGTCAGTCCTGAGAGGTGATTCTGCAATGGAAGAAGTCAAGATGACGGAAGAGACACCGAACAACCCCGCGCGACGCAATTTCATCAAGGGCGTCATTGCCGCGGGTGCAGCGGTTTCGTCGGCGAGCTATTTGTTTCGCACCAACGCGCTGGGCCAGACCGAGTCGGCTCCGGGAAGCGCGGATCGGCTGATCTCGCTGTCGGTGAACGGGCAGGATCGCCGGGTGGATGTGCTGAAGCAGGAGACATTGGCGCAGACGCTGCGGTACAAGCTGGGGCTGACGGGCACCAAGCTGGGATGTGACCGCGCGGAATGCGGTGCGTGCACCGTGCTGATTGACGATGTGCCGCACTATGCGTGCTCGGTGCTGACGCACACGGTGCGCACGAAGAAGATCGTGACCATCGAAGGTCTGGCGTCGGCCGACGGCACACTCCACCCGGTGCAGCAGGGTGTGGTCGACGAGCAGGGCTTCCAGTGCGCGTTCTGCATGCCGGGCTTTGTGATGTCGGCTGTGGGGTACTTGAAGACGAACGCCAATCCGTCGCGCGAGCAACTGGCGCACGGCGTGTCGGGCAATCTGTGCCGCTGCCAGGATTACGACAAGATCCTCACCGCGTTGATGCGTGGTGCTGAGCACCTGCGGGGGGCATAACAGTGGCGGAAAACACGAACAAACTGATCGGTCAGAACTACATCACCTCGGACATCGTCGCGAAGGTCACGGGCAAGGCGAAGTACGCCGAAGACTATAAAGTCGACGGCATGCTGTGGACGAAGCTGATGCTGAGTCCGATGCCGCATGCGCGTATCACGCGCCTCGACCTGAGCGCCGCTCTCGCCATGCCGGGCGTCAAGGCCATCCTGACGGCCGACGATCTGCCCGAGGCACAGGCTGGCGGAACACTTGGCGAGAACGTGCAGGCCAGCACTCAAGGCGAGCGCATTCTCACCAAGGAACCGGTCTATGAAGGCGAGCCGATTCTCGCCGTCGCCGCGGTCGACGAGCTGACGGCTGCCGAAGCGATCGAAAGAATCGTGATCGAGTACGAGCCGCTGCCCTTCGTGGTCGATCCTCTGGTGAGCCTGCGTCCCGGCGGAGCGAACGCGCGGACGCAAGGCAATACCTGGTATGCCTCACCGGCGGCTCCTGCCGCGGGTCGTGCTGGCGGTGCCGCTGCTCCGGCTGCAGGCGCTGCCGGGACCGCTCCGGGTGCCGTGGCTCCGCCTCCCGGTGCCGCCGCCGCTGCGGCGGTTACGCCGGCAGCGGGCGCAACTGCAGGTGCCTCAAACGCTCCGCAAGCTGGCACAGCGGGCGCGGGTCCGGCGGCCGCAGGTGCACCCGCCGCCGCGGGCGCTGCTGCTGGTGCCGCGGCTGGTCAAGCCGCACCAGCCGGCGCAGGTCGCGCGGGCGGTCCTCCGGCCGGTGGTCCGCCACCTGCTGCACGTCCCGAAATCAAGGAATGGAAGTGGGAGCAGGCCGACTTCGACGAAGCGGACAAGAGCGGCCACATGCCGATGGGCAAGCCGGCGCCGGGCGCCGAATGGACGTGGGGCAACATCGAGGAAGGCTTCAAGCAAGCCGACCTGGTCCTCGAAGAGACCTTCGTCAGCCAGTCCACGGGTCACCAGCCGCTCGAAACCCGCACCGCCATGGCTTATTGGCAGAACGGCAAGCTGTTCCTCCACGGGTCGACACAGAGCACCGTGCAGACGGTTGGCTCGGTCGCACGTTGGGTGGGCATTCCGCCCGCGAACGTGGTCCTGATCAGCGAGTACACCGGCGGCGGCTTCGGGAGCAAGATTCCCGGCGCGATCTCGATGGCGATTCCGGCCCTTCTCTCGAAGAAGGCGAACGCCCCCGTGATGATGCGCATCGCCCGCGAGGAAGAGCACTACATCGGCCGCGCGCGTCAGGGCATTCACTCGCGAGTCAAGGTGGGCTTCCGCAAAGACGGCAAGATCACGGCAATCGACCTCTTCACGGTTGGCGACAACGGTCCCTACGAGGCGCAGGGCGACTTCCGCTCGGCGGCCAATACCGTGTCGCTCTGCTATCAGCCCACGAACATGCGGTGGCGCGGTGTCACCGTGCTCACCAACACGCCTCCGCGTACCTCGCAGCGTGCACCGGGCGGCATGCAGGGCAACGGGCTCATGGAAGGCGTGCTGGCCAAGGCCGCACGCAAGTTGAGCATCGACGAAGTGGAAATTCACCGCATCAATGCGCCGGCCGGCAAGGCGCCGTTCGGTCCGGCGGCCGCGCGCGGCAGGCAGGCCTACGTCACGAGTGCGTTCGTGAAAGAAGCGCTGGCCAAGGGCGCCGAACTCTTCAACTGGGAAGAGAAGAAGGCCCGCAGCGGCAAGCGCGTCGGGACCAAGGTTCGCGGTTCCGGTGTGGCGGTGAGTTCCTTCTCGGGTGGTTCGACTGGTTTCGATGGCCTGTTCGTCATCAAGCCGGACGGTCGCATCCAGTTCCAGTCGGGCATCGGCAACCTCGGCACGCACTCGGTCATCGACGTGCACCGTGTCGCGGCCGAAATGCTGGATGTGCCGTGGGAACAGTGCGACGTCGAATTTGGCAACACCGGCAAGGGTCTGCCGTGGACCTGTATCTCCGCCGGTAGCCAGACGACACACGCGATGACGCGCGCCGCGCACGCGGCGGCAACCGACGCCATCAAGAAGCTCCAGGAGATCGCGGCCAAGACCAGGGGCGGCAATCCGGACGCGTACAAGGTGGCAGGCGGCAAGGTGAGCGGCCCCGGCGGCAGCATGACGCTGGCGCAGGCGGCGCAGAAGGCGATCGAACTTGGCGGGAAGTTCGACGGTCACGAACTGCCGACCGATATCAACGCGTTCACCAAGGCTGGCGCAGCACAACACGTCGGCAAGGGCCTGATGGCCGTGGCCAAGGACAACTACCCGCGCGACGGACAGACGCAGTCCTACACGGTCGGCTTCGCCGAAGTGGAAGTCGACGTCGAGACTGGCAAGTGGGCCATCCTCGAATTGACCGCCATCGCAGACGTCGGCACAGTCATCAATCCGCGCAGCCTCCAGGGTCAGACCTTTGGCGGCATCATGCTCGGCATCGGACACGCGCATGCGCAGAAGTGGGTCTACGACCAGCACTACGGCGTGCCGCTGGCCAAGCGCTTCCACTACAACAAGCCGCCGACGATTCTCGACAAACCGATCGAGATGAAGTTTGCGGCCGTGGGTCTGCCGGATCCAGAAACACCGGTGGGCGCGCGCGGTGTCGGTGAACCGCCCGTCGGCGCTGGTTATGGCGCGGTGATGAACGCCATCGCGGCGGCGGTTGGAGACGAAGTGTTCCGACGCACCCCGGTCACGGCAGACGTGATCCTCAATGCGCTGGAGAACAGTGGTCAGAGAACCCACGAGGCCCTCACGGCCCACATCTAGAGACTTAATGATCTGGTGAATTGGAGAGTTGGTGAACTGGAGAGTTGGAGAGTTGGGGAATCCTAAGGAGCCGCGGCGGCGGACTCAGATCGCCAATTCACCAGATCGACAGTTCACCAATTGCAAGGAGCATTTGATATGGCCGTGATTCGCGACATGATGCCGGCGTTCGAGTTGTTCCAGCCGGCGAGCATAGACGACACGCTGGCGCTGTTGGCCAAGCACGGGGCCAACGCG
>JBEBGB010000329.1:0-5699 GCA_040081675.1 Vicinamibacterales bacterium | reverse complement strand
CGACCGCCTCTCATGACCACTTCCATTGGTGCAGCGTTCGAATGTAGTTGGCGCGTTCATAGGCGCTCGCGGCATTCGTCTGCTGCAGACTCAACCTGCCTCGGTATGCGCTGACCGACTCGATCTCCTGGCTCTCCATCCAGCGTCGTAGCTCGTCGCTCATTTGTTGCAGATACGCGGGACCGTTCCTCAAGAGAGCTGACGCCACCTGCACAGCGTCCGCGCCAGCCAGAATCGCCTTTGCGCCGTCGGCCGCAGTCTCGACTCCACCTGTGACCGCAAGCGACGACGAGATCCTGCCGTGCAGAATCGCCAGCCAGCGAAGGCGGAGGCGGAGTTCACTACTCGTAGACAGTTCGAGGTGCGGCTCCGCGGTCAGCGCATCCAGATCGATGTCGGGCTGATAGAAGCGATTGAAGATGACAAGCGCGTCTGTCTTGGCTGCCGACAACCGGCTCGCCGTGTTGGCAAAGGCGGAGAAGAACGGCGACAGCTTGACCGCGATCGGAATGCGTAGCGCGCTCTTCAAGTCGTGAACGGCGCGAATGATGCCGCTTTCGACAGCCTCAGCCGTCACGGACAGATCGGTGACCACTTCGTAGAAGTTGACTTCGAGGCCGTCGGCTCCGGCATCCTGAATGAGGATGGCGTGTTTCAGCCAGGCACCCGCTGTTACACCGTTCAAAGACGCGATGATGGGAATCGAGGTGGCTGCCTTGACCTTGCGGAGGTGTTCCAGGTACTGGTCCGGTGACAGCGGATAGTCGCCCGCGGCAGGATACGACGCTACGCGTCGTGCGAACGCGGGATCGGCAATTGGATCCATTCCACGAATACGACCAGTCTGCGCTTCGGTGATCTGCTCCTCGAACAGCGAATGCAGGACGATCGCCGCAGCCCCGCCATCCTCGAGCAGACGCACGGTGTCGAGATGCGCACTGAGTGGAGATGCGCCGGCGATGAATGGGTGACGCAGATGAAGCCCCATGTATACGGTCGACAGATCGATGCCGTTCGACTTCGACGCAGTGTCTGACACGGCGTAATCCTCCTCGACTGCGGGCGCAGCCACGTCAGGATAACCGCAAGCAGCATGCCGAAGAGCGAACGATTTGCCAGAGCGATCGCGCACGCTCGAGTGGAGCCCTAACACGGAATTCACGGACGACGAACGGAGCGCACGCTTTCCTTGGAAGGAACCGTGACCTCTGTTCAAGACGCCGTGACCTCCGTGGTAGAGCTTTGTCGTAGCGACCTGGGTGCTCCGAGGCGCCGCGCGGGAATTCATCCGCAGCAGTGCGGGTATTTCAACAGTCTGTCGGTCGCGGGCGCTGACGGCGACGCGTGGTATCGTTGCCAACTGGCGGCACCGGTCTTGCCCCTGTCTTGTCGGAGGAGTCATGAGGCCCGTTGGTCACGCGGTGGAAGTCGGGCGGAAGGGTCTTACCGCGGTGGTAGGAGCACTGATGCTTGTTGGAGCGCTTTCCTCAGCCGCGAATGCGGCGCCGGAGACCGCCACTGGCGCGACGCTCTACAAGACGTACTGTGCCTCCTGCCACGGCACTGAGGCGCGGGGAAATGGTCCCGTCGCAGCCGCGATGCGGTCTCGCGTCCCGGACCTGACACAACTTGCGCGCGGGAACAACGGATTGTTCCCAACGGATCGCGTTCGTCGGATTGTGGACGGCCGGGAGATCGAATCGCACGGAACGAGGGACATGCCGGTGTGGGGCGACGTGTTCAGACGCGCGGGCGCTGAAGCCGCTGGTGACGCGTCGGCGCGAATCGCCGCCATCGTCGGGTTCCTGGAGTCTATTCAGCAGAGGAACGCTCATTGACACGGCGCTAGCGCACGGATCCAAGAACGCGCCAACTGGTAACCACCAGGCGTCAGCCTAGCGACCAAGCGCGTCGCGGACTGCGGTCAGCACATCGTCATCGGTAGGAAAACCAGTGGCGCGATCTTTCTTCGCCACACACTGATCTCCTACCCACACGCTGAACTCGCCGCGTTCGCCTTCAACGACATTAGGAGACACACCGATCCGATCTTGGATCAAGGCCGCCACACGGGCGGCACGAGGTCGGTAGTTTCAAACGACGCAGTAGCGGACGCTGATGCTTGGCATGGCTGCAAGCGTAGCAGGATGCACTCGCGTCGGCGGATGAAACTGCCGGGCTATCCGA
Source organism: Vicinamibacterales bacterium (assembly GCA_040081675.1). GTDB lineage: Bacteria > Acidobacteriota > Vicinamibacteria > Vicinamibacterales > CAVVIG01 > CAVVIG01. The sequence continues at coordinate 3,512 of JBEBGB010000329.1, read as the reverse complement.
GGAGCCTCCTGCGATCTCCCTCCCGTACGGTCAACCCCATTCGGTCGAAGTAGTCGAGCAGTGGCACGAGCACACGCCGGCTGCATGCGAGGCGGTCCCGGAAGTCGCCGAGTGTCGCGGCGCCCTTCTCGCGAATCACCGAGACGATCACGTCCCCGGCGCGGGTGACGGTCTCCGACGCCAGAATCAGGTCAGCGCTAATCTCGACGGCCTCGCCGGTATCGATGAGAAACCGCAGCGTCCTCACGGACACGGCATCCGGAGTGAGCACACTGCGAGACGGAGGGTCGAGCGGCTTCGCGCTCAGCTGTGTGCGAAGGAACGCTCCGATCGCCTGTAACGATGCCGGCAACGCCGGCTGATGCGTCGCTCGCCGGACGAGACTTCCGTCACGCACGAAGCCACGAGCAGACATGTCGAGCAGCAGCACGTCGAAGGCCGCGTTGGCCTCCGCTATCGGTCCTAGCCGGGAACGCAGGTCCGTGAGCGACATGCCCAGGAGGTCGGAATGCGTCCGGTGGTGCGCATCGATTGCGTGAACGGCAGTCTCGAGGAGTGTCGTCCACGCGCTGGCCAGGCAGACGATGTCGCCTGCAACCTGTATGATGTGCGCCGCCGCGAGCTGGTCAATGGCGGCGTCAACGTCAGTCTGGCTATAGACGGAGTTCGCGAGCAGACCCGACCGACGCGCGAGGGTATCGCGCACCAGCAGCGATTCGACCCAGCCCACGGGGTCTCCGAGCGTGTCGGCGCGCCGCTGAAGGTACCCGCGCCAGCGTGGGCTACGAAACACACGGGGGTCCGCGGCCGTATCGAGCACCGTGCCGCCCGCCAGCGTCGCCTGCTCGGCCCAGTCGCGAACGGTGAATCGATCGCCCTCGAAGACGAACACCCCGCGATCAAGGCGCAGTTGCACCAGTGCGCGATCGCCTGGAGACACTTCGTCGGCGTCCAGAAGTGCGGCAGTCGCCCCGACGTGGCCGCTCCCGCAGTGCACGTGGACGCGCGCGCCGTTCTTGATCGCGCGCTGGCCGCGCGACGAGATCTCGACGACCGTATCCAGAACTTGACTCGGATTGCCGAGTTCGGCAAGCGTGACGACGTCTCCCCTGCGGACATCACCCACGGCGAGATCCGGCAAGTTCAACGCGGTCCGCGTACCAGGCCCACTCGTGTCGACGTCCAGATTGTGCGATTGCATCCGGCGAATGCGCGTGCGTCGCCCGGAGGGCTGCACGACAACCTGCTGACCGGAGTGCAGCTCGCCGCCAACGAGTGTTCCGGTCACCACAGTGCCGATACCGGTCAATGAAAACGCGCGGTCTATGGCCAGCCTCGGCTTGCCGATGTCGCGCGCGCCGGTTGTCTGGCCAAGCACTCGCGCGAACGTCACTCGCAGTTCTTCGATTCCCAATCCGCTGACGATCGACGTTGGGACCATTGGAGCGTCCGCGAACAATGTCCCCTTCAGCTCTAGCCGCACCGCGTCCATGGCCTGTTCAAGGCTGGGTGTCAGGTCAGCCTTCGTCAATGCGACGACCACACTCCCGACTCCGAAGTATGTCAACAGCTGAACATGCTCCTCCGTCTGCGGCATCCACCCATCGTCTGCCGCAACGACGAGCAGCGCGACGTCGGCGGCTCCGACGCCGGCGACCATGTTCTTGACGAAGTCTTCGTGGCCCGGCACGTCCACGATGCCGATCTGGAAGACCTCGCCGGACGGTGAGGCGATATCGAGCGAGGCGAAGCCCAGATCAATCGTGATCCCTCGCGCTTTCTCCTCGGGTAAACGATCAGGATGAGTACCGGTGAGTGCCTCGACCAACGTGCTCTTGCCGTGGTCGACGTGACCCGCAGTCGCAACGATGAAATGCCTGGTGCCGGGCATCTGACCTCACGCCACCACTGCGTTGCGGATGGACGCGATGAGGAGAGCATCCTGGCGAGGGAAGATCGTCCGCAGATCGACCCGCACCAGCCCGCGGGCGATGTAGCCCACGACTGGCACGTCCTGGGTGCGCAGCCGAAGGGCCAGGTCGTTCGGCGAGATCGTGTCGTGCTTCAAATCAACCGTCGCCGACGGCATGTCTGATCGTGGCTGAGCCCCGCCGCCGATGTTGGCGCGTCCGGTCCCGACTGTCGTGGCCATCGGAAGATCGCGAAGTGCGACGACGATGGCTGCCGCACGAGCATGCAGGTCCGACTCTGTCGTGTGCAGCATGTCGATGATGGGAATGCCCGAGCCCCCGTTCATATGGAGATCGACCGTGGCCTCCAGTGAAGCCAGGACCAATTTGTCGCACCGCAGCGCCCGGAACAGCGGTTCCCGCTTCACACCAGCGACGATCCGCGCGCGGCCGACGATGATTCCCGCCTGTGGACCGCCGAGCAACTTGTCTCCGCTGAAGCACACGGCATCAACTCCCTCACGCAGGAGCGCCGCAGGTGTCGGCTCGGCTTCAAGTCCTTGAACGGCGGCGGTGTCGAACACCGCGCCACTGCCAAGATCTTCGATGAAGGGCACGCGTTTCTTGTGCGCCAACGCCGCGATCTCCGGAGTGGAGGGCGATGCCACGAAGCCGTCCATGAAGAAGTTGCTGCGATGCACTTTCAGGATGAGGGCTGTCCGCTTGGTAAGAGCCCGACTGTAATCGGCCAAGGAGGTCTTGTTGGTCGTCCCAACTTCGCGCAGGCGCGCGCCAGATGATTCCAGAATCTCGGGCACTCTGAACCCTCCGCCAATCTGCACCAACTCGCCCCGAGAGATGACCACTTCGTTCTTGTCCGCTCGACACAGGTGACTGACGAGCAGCACCAGCGCTGCAGCGTTGTTGTTGACGACCGTTGCGGCCTCGGCGGCACACAGCACCGCCAGGCATCGTTCCAAATACGCCGCCCTCGCTCCTCGCTTGCCGTCGCCGAGACCGTATTCGAGGTTGTTGTAGTTGGAGGCAATCTCGACCATGCGCTCGACAGCTGCGGGGCCCAGTGGCACACGCCCCAAGTTGGTATGCACCAGAATCCCGGTTCCGTTGATGAGCGGTCGGATGCGCGAGCTTCGCAGACCCGACAGCACATCGCGAAGGCGGCCGAGCACGTCTTCGAAGGTGGGAACTTTCGGGAGGCGACGGCTTGCCTGCAGTTCGCGACGCACCGTGTCCAGGACCAGTGGCCGCGGCAGCTGCGTCTCGCCGAGTTCCCGGAGCACACGATCGACAGAAGGAATGGCACGCAGGTTCGACGCTGTCATATCGAGATACGAATCCGCGGAGCGCCCTTGACCACGCGACCGATCACGGCCGCACAAGTCGTGTTCAACCTGGCGAGTCGCGCCAGCACGGCATCAACGTGCTTCGCGGCCACTGAGAACAGCAGGCCACCACTGGTCTGCGCATCGGTCAGCAGCACCTGATGAGCATCCGATACCTCGTCCCATTCTGCAAAGTGCTTCGCCTCGGTCAGGTTGTCGAGACTTCCACCAGGGACACAACCCGCCGCGATCAACTCGA
>JBEBGB010000328.1:0-5701 GCA_040081675.1 Vicinamibacterales bacterium | reverse complement strand
AATGCGCTCGGAGCAAAGACCGACGGGCAGAGCACGAACGAGCGACAGTACAACGCCGACTGGAATCCGGTGTGGAGCCTGGTCCCCGGACGATTCGACGGCGGCTGGACCATCGAGGCGGCGATCCCCTTCAAATCAATCCGCTATGCGCCAGGAACCGTGCAGGACTGGGGTTTCCAGGCCCGCCGCACCAACAAGTGGAAGAACGAGATCGCGTACCTGACCAGGGTTCCACCCGCGTTCGGCCTCGGTCGTGCCGACTTCTCCGCATCGCTGTACGCCACGCTGATGGGCATCGAGGCACCGCCCGCGTCACGCACGATCGAGTTGAAGCCCTACGCGATTGCGGACCTGACGACCGACAACGTGTCGGCAACGAAGAAGACGAACGACCCGAGCGCCGATCTCGGCGTTGATGCGAAGTACAGCATCACGCCGAACCTCACGGCGGACCTCACCTACAACACCGACTTCGCGCAGGTGGAGGCCGACGAGCAGCAGGTGAACCTCACGCGGTTCAGCCTGTTCTTTCCCGAGAAGCGCGATTTCTTCCTGGAGAACCAGGGGATCTTCACGTTCGGCAACAACTCGACGGGTGCGGCGGCGGCAAGCAACTCGGACGTCCCCGTCCTGTTCTACAGTCGCCGAATTGGACTCGCGAACAATCGGGAAGTGCCCATTTACGGCGGCGGTCGCGTGACGGGACGTGTCGGGCGCTATCAACTCGGCGCCGTGAACATGCAGACGCGAAAAGACGGGACTGCGAATGCGCCAGCCACCAACTTCACGGTGATGCGCGTGAAGCGCGACATCCTGCGGCGCAGCAACATCGGCGCGTTGTTCACGTCGCGTTCGAAAGCACAAAACGTTGCGGGCTCGAATCAGTTCTACGGTGTCGACGGCTCGTTCTCGTTCTTTTCCAACCTGTCGTTCACCACCTACTGGGCGAAGACGCAGTCGCAGGGCTTGACGAAGGACGACACCAGTTACCGCGCGCAGATGGACTACGCCGGCGATCGGTACGGACTCCAGCTCGAACGGCTGACGCTCGACACGAACTTCAATCCGGAAGTCGGGTTCGTGCGACGTCCTGACATGCGCAAGAGCTACGGGCTTGCCCGCTTCAGCCCTCGGTCGAGGCGAATCAAGTCAGTGCGCAAGTTCTCAGGCATCGGACAGTTCACCTACATCGAAGACAACGCCGGGCGTTTGACGACGAGGCTGACCGACGGCGAGTTTGCGATCGAACTCCAGAACAGCGACCGGTTCAGCGTGGGTGTGGTCGACGACTACGAGCTGCTGCTGCGACCGTTTGCCATCATCCCAACGGCACGCATTGCGCCAGGCGGCTACAGTTTCACCACGGGTCGCATCGGTTACAACCTCGGGCAGCAGCGGCCCTACTCCGGCAACGTGCTATTCGAGCGCGGCGATTTCTACGACGGTCAACGCAGCGCCATCACCGTGAATCGCTCGCGTATCAATCTCTCCTCGCGGATCTCGGTCGAGCCCAGTGTGTCCATCAATTGGATCGATCTGCCGACGCAGTCGTTCACGACCAAGCTGATTGGCTCGCGTATCACGTACACGGCAACTCCGTTGCTCTTTGCCAGCGCGTTGATTCAGTACAACTCCAGCACCCACGTGGTCAGCGCCAACGCGCGGCTGCGCTGGGAATATCGTCCTGGCAGCGAGCTGTTCGTGGTCTACAACGAGGAACGCGACAGTGAAGCGACCACCGGCGTACCCGCCCTTCAGAACCGCGCCTTCATCGTCAAGGTGAACCGGTTCTTCCGATTCTGACGGCCTCGCGGCAACACGATCGATGTGTACCGCCGCGCTTCAAGCGCGAGCGGAACCCAGGTCAACCGCACTCACCCGTTGAAACGTGTGCGTCGCGCCGAGCGTATTCCGCCATGATCGATCGCAAGGAACTATTTGGCTGACTCTGTAGACAATTGGCTCTCCGCCCTCGAAGCTCGACACCTCGCCGATCTGACATTTCAGGAATTGTCACGTTCGCTGCGAGCGTTGTCATCGACGTACGTCGAACGCAGGTCGACGCTGGTCAAGGGTGCGGCTCTTGCGGGCGCCGGGAAACGCGCTGCCTTCGCGCTGTTCTACGGGCCGCTTCACTTTCTTCTCATCAATCGAATCGTGCAGTCGCTGGGCCGACCGTTCACTGAGGTGGAGACGATCCTCGATCTTGGCTGTGGAACAGGTGCATCGGGTGCCGGATGGGCAACCGCATGCACACGGCCACCACGGGTGCTGGGCGTCGACAAGCATCCGTGGGCGGTGGCCGAGGCTCGGCGGACGCTGTCCGATTTGGGCGTGCGCGGTAGCGCCCGCATTGACGACCTCACGCGTGTGCCGATCGTCGGAGCACAGCCGGTCGAACATCCGAGCGATACCGGCCGACCCGGCCATCACGGTCACGGTGTCTTGCTGGCGTACGCCGTCAACGAGGTCGACGATCCTCAGCACCGCGAGGCCCTGCGCGCCCGCCTGCTGGCGCACGCCTCGGCGGGCGGCCAGGTGCTCGTCGTCGAGCCCATGGCCGGCTTCGTGGCGCCGTGGTGGGCGGCCTGGCAGCGGGCGTTCGAGGCAGCCGGTGGGCGGGCAGACGAATGGCGCTTCGAGGTTCCGCTGCCGCCGATTGTGGAGAAGCTGGATCGCGCGGCCGGACTGAACCACCGGGAGCTCAAGGCCAGAACGCTGTCCTCGTAAACCGACGTTCCACCGGAACAGTCCAACCCGGCGAGCATCCAACGACGTAAAAGGATGGTCATGGTTACGCGACAGCGTCGAGCCGTCGGCTCCTCGCGCACCGACACTCGCGTCGGACCATTGACAGCCGCGCAGCGGATCGTCACACTAGCGCCGCGATTGACTTTCATGCGAAGACATTTTCGTCGTCGCACATGAGGCGGAACCATGACGGATTTTGATGACGACGGACTCGATCTTCCGGATGACGATCTTGCCGGCGGGCCGGACCTGAGCGAACTCGAAGGTGGCGACGACGAACTCGACCTCGATCTCGATGCAGTCGACGAGCCCGTCGCCCGTCCGAGTGCCGTAGCGAGTCCGGCTCGAGCCAAGCCCGCAGCGCCCGCAAAGGCCGCCGTCAAGCGTGCACCGGCGAAGAAGGCCGCGCCCGCGCCGAAGGCAGCGAAAGCTTCAGTCACGAAGGCGCCGGCAAAGAAGGCTGCTCCGTCGAAGGCTGCGGCAAAGCCGAAGCCCGCGGCCAGGAAGGCCGCGCCGAAGACAGCCGCGCGAAAGAAGACGACTCCAAAGAAGGCCGCGAAGTCGAGGGTGCTGAAGAGGAGCGCCGCGGCGGCAAGGCGAGTGGTGAAGCGAGTTCTGAAGAAGGCCGCCCGCAAGGGCGCCACGAAGAAGAAGCGCTAGAAGCCTTCGCGCCACACTCTCCGACACGGAGCGCTCCGAGCGCTCCGTGTCAACCCTCCTCGGTCTATCTCCCGCCCATACAGATCGCTCGTCCTCCCACCACGGCGTCCCGCGGAATAGTTCGCGCCGGCCCGGAAAAACACACGCGACAAGCTGCGACAGGTGAGGATTCGCAGGCAATCCGCGCCGTACTGACGGGGCACGGCGATTGCCCCAGCAGTCCGCACTCCCGGCGCATGCATGCGTGCGCACAACGGAGACGCTGTCTGGTGAACAAGGAGAGAGTGATGACGCTGAAATGGACATGGACGTTCGGACTCGGGCTGGCGGTGCTGACCGCGGCTGGCCTTGGAGCCCAGTCCACACTGAAGGCTCAAGGTGGCGCTCCAGACGTCACCTACACAAAGGACATCGCGCCCATACTGCAGCGAAGCTGCGAGAACTGCCACCGGCCTGGTGGCGGCGGACAGATGCCGTTGACCAGTTACGAAGAGGTTCGGCCATGGGCGCGTGCAATCAAACAGCGCACGGGGATCGGCCCCCACGCCGGCGTGATGCCGCCCTGGTACATGGAGAAGAACATCGGGATTCAACAGTACAAAGACGACCCGTCATTGAGCGCGGCAGAAGTCGCGAAGATCGCGAAGTGGGCAGACGGCGGCGCCCCTCGTGGCAACCCGGCCGACATGCCGCCACCGCGGCAGTGGGCCGACGCAGCCACCTGGCGAATCGGCACGCCCGATCTGATCGTCAAGTCCAAGAACATTCTGGTGAAAGCCAACACGCCCGACTGGTGGGGTGAGATCGAGCCGGTGCCAATTCCGCTGGACGAAGATCGGTATGTGCTCGCTGTCGAAATCAAGGAAGTGAACGACGCGGTCCTGCACACCGGTGGTCGTGACACGGTTGGCGGCCTCTTCGTGTGGCACCACCTGATTTACAGAACACAGCCGGGCGCCGACTACGTCCCCACCGACGCCGAGACCGTGGTTGGCAGCGACAACGTCGTCAACTGGCCGGTGCACGAAGTGGGTCGCAACCCTGACTACTTCGACCCGAAGTCCGCGGTGCTACTGAAGAGAGGCTCGTGGATCTTCTCCGACTCGCTGCACACGCATTCGAGCGGCAAGGACGTCACCTCGCACCTCGAGTTCGGCTACAAGCTGGCGCCGAAGGGCTACAAGCCGGAGTTCAAGCGCGCCGTGTTCGGCCTCGGCAACGGCGTTGACATCGACATCGCGGGCATGAAGAAGGACCAACTGCTCCACGCGTACGCTGTGCTGAACGAGCCCACGAAGATCATCTCGTTCGAGCCGCACCTGCACGCGCCCGGCAACCGCATGTGCCTCGAGGCCATCTGGGGTTACAACATCCAGACGCTGTCATGCGTCGGCTACGATCACAACTGGGTCCGCGGGTACAGCTACGCCGATGACGCGGCGCCGCTCCTGCCGAAGGGCACGATTCTCCACATCATCGGCTACTTCGACAACACACCCGGCAACAAGAACGTGCCGGATCCCCGCAACTGGTCGGGCTCGGGCAACCGCTCGATCACGAACATGTTCATCGACCTCGGCAACCGCGTGTCGTTGACCGACGAACAGTTCCAGGCCGAAATGCGGGCTCGCGTGGCCTCGAATCCCGGCAAAGACGTTCTGCTCGGGTGCCCGCTCTGCGGCGTCATTTCCAAGCAACCCGCGCCAAGACCGACCCAGAATCAGGGCCAGCAGCAGTAAGATCGAAACCTGAACTGCTCCGGCTTCGTCCTACGACGACGGGCCCCACATCGGGGCTCGTCGGCTTTTTCTGGAATTCGGATCGTCCAAGTCATGAAGAATCAAGCTCGCGCTTTCGTCGGAGCGCTCGCGCTGCTCCTTTTCCCCGCCGTCGTTGGCGCCCAATCGCTCAGCTACAACAGCGGTCAAAACGTTGCCCCCGCCTACGAAGGCTGGGAAGAACCCGGAGACGGGTCCAAGTACTTCCTGTTCGGTTACATGAACCGCAACTGGGAAGAAGAACTCGACGTCCCGGCCGGTCCCGCGAACGGCTTCACGAGTGCTGCCGCGACGACACTGGGCGCAGATCTCGGTCAGCCGACGCACTTCCTGCCGCGCCGGAACCGCTTCGTTTTTCGCGTGAAAGTGCCCGCGACCTTCACGCCCAAGGACGAACTCGTGTGGACCCTCACCACGAACGGCGTCACCGAGAAGGCCTTCGCATCGCTTCGCGAAGACTACAAGGTTGACGATGTCGTGAAGGCATCGGAGACCGGCGCGCTCGGCGCCGG
>JBEBGB010001155.1:0-1389 GCA_040081675.1 Vicinamibacterales bacterium | reverse complement strand
TCGTGCGACGGCATCGCCCTCGTGCTGTGGCCGTCCCGTACTGGTCGGATCGCCATCCCGATCACGTCGTCGCGAGCGGCCTGCTCACCGAAGCGGTGTTCAACGCGGGCCTTCGGCGATATCCGGCAGACGGCGAGCCGTGGAAGGCAGACTGGATCTGCTACTACTTCATAAATGACACCGTGTCCCCCTCGTTCGTCGTCGACGTGACCGAGTACTACGAGGTCAAGCGCCGCGCTCTCGACTGCCATGCCAGTCAGTTCAGAGCACCGGCGGCGGAAGGCGAGGTTGCGACCAGGCTCAACACACCGCTGTTCCGCCAGATGATCGAGAGCCGCGACGCGCATTTCGGGGCGCTGGCGGGCGTGCGTTGGGCTGAAGGATTCATCGTGCGTGAACCGGTGGTTCGTCCCGGGTTGAGGCGAACGCCCGCATGAAGATCGGGATCGTGTGTTACGCCTCGATTGGGGGCAGCGGCATCATCGCTACCGAGCTGGGCAAGTCGCTCGCGGCGCGCGGGCACCAGGTCCACATTCTCAGTGGCGAGATGCCGTTTCGATTGGGCCACTACCAGCCGGGCCTGACCTTCCACCGCGTGGAAACGCCAAGCTACCCGCTGTTCCGCGAGCCTCAGTACCTGCTGTCGCTCGCCACCAAGATCGTGCATGTGTCGAGGGAGGAAGAACTCGATATCGTGCATGCGCACTACGCCATTCCCCATGCCACTGCGGCGTGCCTGGCGAGGCAAGTGCTGACAGCACGCCACAGCCGCAAGGTGCCGCGCGTTGTCACCACACTTCACGGCACCGACATCACGCTGCTTGGAAGCGATCCGTCCTATTCCGAGATCGTGGCGTTCGGCATCGAGCAGTCCGACGCTGTTACGGCTGTCTCCGAGAGTCTTGCGAATGCGACGCATCGGCAGCTTGGCGTCACATGCGACATCCAGGTCGTGCCGAACTTCATCGATTGTGCGAGCTATCGTCGGTCGGCCGATCCAGCCTTGATGCGCCAGCTTGCACCAGCGGGGGAGCCGCTGCTGATTCACGTCTCGAACTTCAGACCCGTGAAGCGTGCGACGGACGTCGTGGAAATCTTCGCTCGCGTCAGGCGCGTCATGCCGGCTCGACTCCTCATGGTGGGAGACGGTCCCGACGCGGCGTCAGCGGCGAGAATGGCACGGCAACTCGGCGTCAGCGCCGACGTGGCGTTCCTTGGCGAACAGGAGTCGGTTGTGCCGTTGCTGTCGGTCTCGGACATCTTCCTGCTGCCCTCCGAGCAGGAGAGCTTCGGTCTGGCCGCGCTCGAGGGAATGGCGTGTGGCGTCCCAGTTGTCGCGTCGAATGCCGGCGGCATTCCTGAGGTCGTCGAGCACGGAGTGACCGGGTT
>JBEBGB010001154.1:0-1391 GCA_040081675.1 Vicinamibacterales bacterium | reverse complement strand
GCCAACAACGGCAAGTTGAAGCAGCTGTTCCACAGCGACGCGAAGCCAGCCACAGACATGGGCAACTTCGCGAAGTACGCGACACCGGTCGTAGCGAACGGCAGCGTCTTCGTTGCGACTTTCAGTAACAAGGTGGTCATGTATGGTCTCTGACGAACGCTCGACTGCCCGCGGAACGGAAAAGTTTTCGTCGGCGAAGGTGCGAACGCGAGAGCACGTTGAGGTGGTGATGCCGGCAGGCAGGCGCGCCCTCAGACTGATGGTCTACTCGGTAGCCGTGACTCTCGTTGCGGGCATGGTCACGTTCGCACAGGACACCGGAACCGCTTCGCAAACGCCGGCCCAGAGCGCCGGCCTGAGCGATCTGGCGGCGATGACGTTCAGTTGTCCGCAGGCGGGGTTGAACGCGGCAGCCCGCGAAGCCGCCATGGTTCCTTCGCAGGGGACGTATCAGTTCTCCTACTTCAGGATTGTCAATGACGCGCACCACGCGAGTTTCGAGGTGCACTTCAAGAGCAACTACGTGGGCGAGCCGGAGCTGAAGTATTGCGTGGCTCTGTATTGTCAGCAGGGTTGGGATCCGCGGACAGCGAAGACAACAGTGACGCTGATGATGGACCAGCGGGACCGCAAGGGACGGATCACTCCCGCCGCTGAGTGCGGCATGCCCATGCAGATGAAAGGGCGGCAGAAACGATAAACCCGGTCGTGTCAGCAGCATTCAGCGTGGCCGGCTGATCAAGGCCGGATTCAGCGTCGAGTTCTGACAGCCGTTTCCCCGCTCAGCGCGCGCGAGCGGGTGACCACCGAGGCACCCGTGCGGGCGCAGCCCTGATTCGACCCTCCCGCATCGCTTCCTGTTGACAGTCGACAAAAGACTGTCTACTCTTGTCGAACATCTAGAGGAACAGGAGAGGGAAGCGATGCTGGCGCAGGAACTCAAGTACGCGTGCCGCTCACTCATGCGCGCCAAGGGGCTCGCGCTCACGGTCATCGTGACGCTGGGGCTCGGGATCGGTGTCAACGCCGCGATCTTCGGCTTGGTGCGCTCGGTTCTGCTGCGTCCGTTGGTCAATCGCGACGAACAGCGGATTCTCTACCTCCGGCAGAGCGCGCCGGGTATCGGCAGCGAGAACGTCACCTTCTCGGTTCCAGAGATTCGCGACCTTCGTGAACGCGTTCGGTCGTTGTCCGGCGTGGCGGAGTTCTCCACCGTGACGTTCACGATGGTCGGACTCGGAGAGCCCCGTCAGGTGCGTGCCGGTGTGGTCAGCGGCAACTACTTCGAGGTCATGGGTCTCCGACCCGCGCTCGGGCGGCTTCTCACGTCCTCTGACGACGGCGCGGCGGCACCCGGCGCGGCGGTCCTGACCCATCGCTTCTGGACCACG
>JBEBGB010000031.1:0-20245 GCA_040081675.1 Vicinamibacterales bacterium | reverse complement strand
CCGGCTTTCAGAATGACCGACAGACTCTTGCTCTTGTCACCCAGGGCAAGGCGCGCTGCGCCGAAGTCGAGCAGCTTCACCTGTCTGGAGTGGGAGATGTAGATGTTGTCTGGACTGATGTCACGGTGCAGCAGCCCGACCTCGTGGACAGCACGCAGGGTGTCCATCACCGGCATTGCAATGGCCAGGGCCTCGCGGTACGGCAGGCGTCCGCCACGAGCGATCAGGTGCTCTTTCAGCGTTCGCCCCGGTATGTAGCTCATGACGAGATAGCCTGTGCCGTTCGCCTTGAAGAAGTTCAGGACCGGCACGATGCCAGGATGATCGTTGAACCGGGCAATGGCCCGTCCCTCATCGAGAAACTTCGCCAGGCCATACTCGAAGTACTCACGCGAAGGGCCGCTGTAGGGCGCCACCGATGCGCGATCTGGCGACCGTGTCGCATAGTCGCCTGGCAGGTACTCCTTGATCGCGACGCGCAGCTGCAGGTTCATGTCCCATCCGAGGTACACGATCCCGAAGCCACCGTGACCTAGTGCGCGGCCGACCAGGTATTGACCCGCCAGTTCGGTGCGTGGCGCCAGCTGCACTGGGGTTTCTGGCGGTTGGCCGTCCTGCCATCCGCACTCGCTGCACACAGTGCTGTCCGCCAGAGTGGCCATGCAGCCCATGCACAAAGTCTCGGAAATCATTCGCCCATCCTACTGACTCACTATGAACACGCGGTCGCCAATCTTGCGCTCACCCCAGAAGAGTTCGACGCGCCACTGGCCGGATTGAAACGGACCGTCCTCGGATCCACGCCACGACCCGGAGTAGGTCTCCCGGTCATGAAGGTCGACCGGCACTGTCAACGACAAGCGTTCAGGGCTGTCGGAGCCTCGGCTGACAATGCCCGCAGGATCGACGAATGCAACTCCCAGCACGCCTTTGGCGGCGTTGATGCCGGCACACGTATTCTGCAAGGTCGCCTCGAAGGTGACCTCATGGATGTGATCGCGTGCGTAAATGTCGTACGGTCCGTGTTCCTGTCCTGCAGGCAGGTGCGGCGCTCGGAAGGCGAGGCTCACCAGAATGACAGGCGCGATCTTTCCGAGTTCCTCACGGATCGAGCGCTCGCGGTCCACCGCACCTTTGTGCTGTGCCAGGGCTTCGACACGCACTCGCACCGCCCGTGCCACGCCGACTGCGACGGCGATGAACCACGTGCCTGCGCGAGATACCTCGGAGCTCCATGTGCGTACCGTGCGCTCGGCGGGACTCGGGGGGGTGGCCACCACTGGAGTCTTCACCGCGAGCGCTCGCGCGAGGTCTTCAATGGTCCGAAACCGTCGCTCCGCGCGTAGCGCCAAACCCCGCATGATTGCCGCGTCCACGTAAGCGGGGACGCCAGAAGCCATCGTGGACGGCCTGGTCACGCGATCGTCCTGAAGCCTGTCGAGTGCCGATTGCGGCACGTCGCCTGTTATCGCGCGGAACAGCGTGGCGGCCACGGCATACACGTCGGTCCACGGGCCCTGCTCGCCGCGCCTGCGGAACTGCTCCTCAGGCGTGTAACCCGCCTTGAACTGCACCGAAAGGCTTCGGCTTCGCTGCCGCACAGCGTGTCGAGCCGCACCGAAGTCGAGCACGCAGACGCGGCCCGTGTCGCAGACATAGATGTTGTCCGGGCTGATATCCCGATGCAGGAGACCGGTCGCATGGATCGAGCTCAGTGTGTCGAGAACAGGCGCGATGTACGTCAGCGCCTCGTCGGAGGCAATGCGACCTCCCCGATCGCGCAGCAGATCCCGGAGGGTCCGTCCTTGCAAGTAATGCATGACGATGTAACCCGTGCCGTTCTCGCGAAAGTAGTTATGAATGGGGACGACACCTGGATGGAGAACGAAGCGCGCGAGTGTTCTGGCCTCGGTCTCGAAGCTCTCGAGGCCATAGTCGAAGTTGTCGCGTCCGTCCTCGCCGTACGGTACGACGCGAACCTCACCCGACGCCCGGCTTGCGAAGTCGGTTGGCAGAAACTCTTTGATGGCCACCCGCATCTCGAGCTGCAGGTCCCAGGCGAGATAGGTGATGCCGAAGCCGCCCTGGCCAAGTGCGCGCGCCACGAGATACTGGCCATGCAGGATCGTGCGTGGTGCAAGATGGAGCGGCGACACAGAGCTGCTGGCTTCCACCCAGTCGCAGACGTTGCATGCGCCGCCGCCAGGGCGCGGTGTCAGACAACCCATGCAGAGGACATCGGGATCAACACCGTGAGACGGCGCCACGCCCTGGTCCGTCACTGCGGCCTCCGGCGCCTTCGCTCGCGCATGCGCATCATATGCTCGCGCCGCTGACGTCAACGACTTTGCGGCGAGGCGCCGCGCGCGGGCTCTGCCGGAGCGCCGCCCGCGTCAGGCTGAGGTGCGACATCCGCGGGTGCCGCCGGCGGGTTTGGCACATCCATATCGCGACCCTGCTTGGGTTCGGAATAGTTCGACGGCGGCGGCGGACTGATCCAGTTCCGGAGTTTTTGCACCGCGCCTGGACCCGACCAGACGATCAGCACCGCCAGCAGCAGCATCACGACCACGAGCGTGAGCCGATTCCTATTCAATGACCCGGAGGTCCTGGTCCCGGATCGTCGGAGAACCACTGTGGGAGCCGGTTCGTGCAGGCGGACCGTCGGGCCGAAGGAAGGCGCTGGAGGCGTCAGCGACGGCGAGACGAGGCGGAGTGCCAGCGCCGTGAAATTGTCCTTGCTCTGCGTCATCCGCCGCGCGACGCGTGTTTCGAGCCGTTCGAGCCAGCCCGCGGCGCTCGACGTTGCGCAGTAGTCGGCCGCAATCTCTATTTCGCTCAGCACCTCCCAAAAGCCATCCGTGCACAGCAGAAAACCGTCGCCGTCGCACAAGGCGTCGATCGAATGCACAGTTGCGCCGGCGTCGCCTTCCTTACCCAGGCTCCGAAGCAGCCGGCTGCGATCTTCGTGTTGACCCTGTTCGTCGGGAGCGACCTCGCCGGCATCGACGAGGGCCTGGCTGACTGAATGATCGCGTGTGCGGTCCATGATCCGGCCGCCACGAAGATGGTAGAGACGCGAGTCGCCGACATGACCCCATGTCGCGTGTGATCCGTCTACCGCCAGCACAACGATCGTCGAGCGCATTTGCGCCAGTGCCGAATTTCCACGTTGCCCTTCGAGCACTGCTTCTTGCGCGGCCGAGATCAGGGCCGTCATCTGTTCAACGCTCGCCTTCGGGTTGGCTCGAAACGACGCGAGTGCCGTATCAACCGCCACGCGCGATGCCACTTCGCCGCCGCGGTGACCGCCGAGTCCGTCTGCCACCACGGCGCAGAGGCTGGCGCCGACTACCGCCGAATCGACACTGTCTTCGTTGAGCGGCCGGCTTCCGCTGCGTGTCAGCCGAGCAAGGTCGAATGGGCCAGCCACGTCAGTACCGCACCTCGAAGCGCACGCCGGGTTCGCTCAGATAGAACTGGTCGGTTGAGCGGAGCAGTGCAGGCTCGCCCGCAGGAATCTGCCGGCCTGACTGGAGAAAGGTTCCGTTGGTTGACCAGAGATCCTGAACCACGACTGCCTGATGATCCGGATCGAAGCGAATCGAGCAGTGTCGGCCCGAAATCGACGGCGTGTCAGTCGAGAAGACGAGCTGACTGACGCGCGGATCGCGTCCGATGATCACAGGATCGTCGGTGAGTTCCAGTTCGACGCCAGCAAACTCGCCGCTCAGTCCGCAGAGTCTGGGGCCCGACAGTTCCGCCGCGACTGGCGCCGACTCCTGCTGCTGCTCCTTTGCCCTGCCGTTCTTCTGCAGCGGGAGAATGCCGCCCTTCTTCGCCAGCTCACCGCCCGCAGATCGAGACGACAATCGACGCGAAACCGCTTCCGAGGCGTTCTTCACCGCGGCCCGACCCTGCCGGGTAAATGCGAGGACCAGGGCCGTGGCCCCCAACAACATTGACGTGATGACGCCGCCCGTGAGCAGGGCGTCGCGACCGCTGGCTGCCGCACCCGTCGCGCACCGCTCCGTCACGGCGCGATACGGCACGCGGTTCCGCTCGAGCATCGGAATAAGGGCATCGGTCACGATCGAGTAATTGGCGCGTTCGACGTCCAGGCCCTGCGCCTTGCCCGGCTCGTCGAAACTTCTCGCAGCTCCCTCGCCGTTGATGGCGACGACCTCGCCGCATTCGTTCACCAGGGGCCCGCCGCTCATGCCGTGGCCGATTTCTGCCGTGATCCGGAAGACATCGACGTTCATGAGGTCGTAGTGAAACGTCGACATCACCTCGCCAGACGGCTGGGACATCGTCACGGACGCGCTGGGCGCCAGATCATCGCTGAGACCTGGATATCCGAACGCGCGCACACGATCGCCGGCCTCCACGAACTGTTTGGGCGCGAGGGCGAACACGGTTGTCTGCCCCGCCGACTTTGGTTCGAGAATCGCCAGGTCGATCTGCGCGTCGTGGTCGACGATGGACGCTTCTGGAAGCGAGCCGAGTTCCCTGGACAGATCTTCCCTGGTGCGAACGCGCGCGGCGATGGCCTCGGCGGTGTCGGCGTACAGCACCCGCACAGCGCCTTGCTTTCCGACAAGATCGGCAATGACGTGATCGTTGGTGACGATTGTGCCGCGCTCGTTGATCACGAAACCGGAGCCGGTCCCTTCGAGGCGCAGTGTCCCGGGACGATTCGGGTTGGGCGTGAAAATGAACAATCGGACAACGCCACGGCGCGCGTTCGCGATGTCCAGACCTGCCCCTTCACACAGCGCCGCCGCCAGAATCGCGACGGCGGTGAACGCACTGAGTCGTCTCATGGTCGTCGCCCTCGTTCTGCCGTCGGATCCTCTTGTCGTGGCGCCGTGCTCGTCGCCGGAGCGTCGGCCCCTCGTTCAGCTCCCCCGCGGCCCGCCACCGGTTCGACGGTCGTTGGCAGCGTCACCAGCGGCAGACCATTCGCGGTGCCGGTGGCAGGCGTCCGTGGATACCACCACCACCACCCAGCTGCGATCGCCAGCAGCACCGCGCCAACCGCTAGAGAGAGTGTTCGCACGCGCGACGTGGCGGCTACAACGCCGGAAGGCTCTTCTTGTGCGTCTGTGTTGACCAGTGCGACGGTCGCTGAGGTGTTGCCGTCGAGTGCGAGAGCAATGGCCGTGAGATTGTCCTGCCCGGGCAGCTGCTTTCGTACCACCTTGTCCACGAGCTCTTCACATCCCCGTTGCGGGTTGCTGGTCAGATGGCGAATGAGCTCCCTCGAGTCCAGCGCCCGGTACAAGCCGTCGGTGCAGAGGAACACCCGGTCCCCGGGCTCCAGCGAAAGCGGTTGAAGCGCTCGATCGACCTGCGTGAGTCGGTCCTTGCCGAGGTGACTGGTCAACGCCTCGCGATCAGGGTCGTTCCGTGCGGCGTCGGGCGTCAGACTACCGCTGGCCACCTTCAGATCGAGCTCGGCCCCGTAGACGTGATCGAGCGTCAGTTGTTCGCACTGATTCCCTCGGAGCAGATAGGCTCGACTGTCGCCAACCGACGTCCAATAGAGGCGATAGTCGTGCACCACGACGGCCACGAGCGTCGCTCCGACATTGCCGGCCTCGCCGGCTGATCGAGCGAGGTTCACCACCTCCGTGTTTGCCTGCTCGAGAGCGGCCGCGAGCGCAACAGGAATGGGCTCCGCCGTGCTTTTTGATTCGTAGCGGTGCAGGAACGTCCGCACGGCAATCTGCCCGGCTTCACCACCGCGCGCCAGCCCGCCCATGCCGTCAGCAATGACGCCGAGGACGCCACCGTGCGCGACGAAGTCCGCGTTCTCGAGGTCGGAGAAGGCGAATGCGTCCTGCTGGTACTCCCGAGCCCCTTGATGCTGGGCGTTGCCAGGCCGAATCGTCATGACAATGGCTCGATGATCATGCGCATCTCCGTGCGGCCGATCATGACGAGGTCGCCGCTCTCGAGCACAAGACGTGTGCTGACCGGGACGCCATTCACGAATGTTGGTGTGGCGCCCTCGAGTGGTCGAATCAACAGCCGTCCGCGGTCCACGAGCAGCTCGCAGTGTCTGTCGGACGCGTCGGGATCTTCCGGCAGACACAAGGCGCACTCCGTCGATGTGCCCATGACGAGAGACTGGTCAATCGTGGCGGCGATCGGCGCGACATCCCCCCTGCGAAAGTGACATGTGACCTGGAACCGCGCTGCCGATTCGAGCGCGACTGCGCTGGCGATCGACGCCGCATCAGTGTGCAGAGCCGGGGCTGGCGCTGGGATTGTGTCTGACGAGCCAACGCTTCTGGATCGACCACGAGCCACGACCAATCCGACTCCCAGCAGGAGCACGGCGACTCCTGCCGCGACCAACGGCCACAGCATGCGTGTCGGCCGGGTCACCGGTGTCTCCACGGCGTCGGTTCCAGTACTTCGGACCGAAGGCGCAAGCCGGATATCCATGCCGTCGGTCAGCACGCGCGTACCCGCGCTCAATGCAACCTGCACGTGTTCGAGACGACCTTCGCCTGTGCAGGCGGGGCAGTCAGCACTGGCGACGAAGACGCGCGCGATCGCCTGGCGCATCGCGGCATAGGTGGCTGCGATATCGGTGGCTTCGTTGAAGAGACCGCCCGAGCCGGCGCTGAACCGGCCGAGCGTGTCCAGGCCGCGGCGGCGATCGTCACCGCGAAGACGGCTGTACCCGATGGAGTAGATGGGCACGCGTTCTTCTCGAATCGTCGCCGCCACATCGTCTTCGGTCAGGCTGCTGCCTTCGTCCTTCCCGTCGCTCAGCAGGACGATGGCACGCCGGTCGGGAAGGCCGACATCCTGCCGCCGCCCCAGTTCGAGTGCCTGCCGCAGCGCAAGATGCAGTGTGGTCTTCCTTCCGACTGGACGCAGGCGGTCAAGTGCGGCGTCCAGAACACTGCGATCGTTCGTGAAGTCGGCGGAGACGAGGGCCTGGTCGCCGAACGTGATGAGCGCCGCGCGGTCGACCGGCTTCATATCGTCGACCCAGCTTCGAACTGCTTGCTGAATCGCGCGCATCTCGCGAGCCGAAAGAGACGCCGACACATCGACGAGAAAGATGAACCCGACGCCTTCGCCGGTCGCAGCGAAGGGACGAAGGGCTGTGACGCGAGCTATCTGATCGCCGACCGAGACCTTCAGTGCATCTGCAGCGAGAGTGTCGGGAGCCTGGTTTGCTGCGTCAAGGACGTCGAGGTACAGAGTGATGACGGGCGGCGTGGCCCGGCCTTGGGAGACGCGCAGGTGCATCAGGTCCTCGGCTGCCGCCGGCCTGGACTGCGCGAACAACGCAAGAGCGAGCAGCACCAGCCACATTGCCGGCTACTCCCAGGCGAAGTCAGGACCGCACAGCGGCACGAACATCAGCGTCGTCTGGCCGAGTTCGATCTTGTCGGTCGCTTTCAGTGTCTGCGGTCCGTCCACTTCATCTCCATTCAGGTACACCAGCCCGCGACCTTCGCCGGGAAGCAACTTGAACTGACCGTTCTTCGGGTTGAAGCTGACGATGGCGTGGTTCTCACGCGAGACGGTGTCGTCTCCAGGCACACAGATATCCATCGTCTCGGCACGGCCGATGAAGTTGCGCTCGCTGCGGATTCGGAAGTCGCGGCCGCGATCGGCGCCCTGCACGCACACCAGCCAACCCACGACCGGATCGATTCCAGCCTTCTTGCGGACCAGCGATACCGTCTTGCCCGCGTCGGAAGGCGCGGCGGCTCGGGGCTTCGGTGGGTCAGAAGCGGGGCCAGCCACTGGGGGCGGAGCGGGATCGCGCCGCGGCTTGGTTGGCCCGAAATCAATGTTCTGCACGCCGCAGGACGGGCAGCTACTATGCTTCGTCGCATCGAAGTAGTGCCCGTTGTCGCAACGTTTCAACGCCATTGTCGTATCTCCTCGGTCAGTGTGGCCATCGATTGAATGTCAAGATGCGTGCGCGCAGCCGGTGTTCACGGTGTTCGCCCTGTCCCGGGCGTCGGTGGCGGAGCTTGCGGTCCTTCTACCGTGAAATCCTGGCCCTGCGCGTCGAACACCAGTCGCCCGAGCAGCACGCGCTGCCGGGGTGTCGTCAAGACGACTGAGTTCAACGGAAAGAGGCCCATCATGGCATCCCCATCCTTATCAAACGATCGCCCAACGACGTAGGGGTCAACCACTACCGTGGCTGCCGAGGGAGACTGGTTCGGGAACGGAAATGACGGAGGTCCCGAATCGGGAGCACCCGGCGCTGCGCGAGCGGCCAACTCTCCGTACATCTCGAAGATCGCGTTGGGCCTGGCGACGTCCGCGAACCAGACGCTTTCAATCGCCGGTCCCTTCTGGACGTCTCTGACCGTCCCGCTCTCTTTCTTCGAGGGGTCCGCAGCTTTCTTGACCGTGATGTAGGTGCCATCAGAAGTCTTCACACCCAGGTCGACGTCGTCGAGTGTCGACCAATGCAGGTTGAAGTACGCGAGTGACTGTTCCGCGCGAGCCTGCTGGGCCTGCTGTTGCGCCTCTTGGGCCTGTTGCTGCGCATCCCTTGCCTGCTGCTGCGCGTCCCTCGCTTGCTGTTCCGCCGACTCCGCACGCTGCTCGACGTCGCCGCTGCCACTTTCGGTTGCGTTCTTGGCCTTGATGTACGACGGAAACAAGGCCAGCATCATGAAGCAGAACGCGCCGAGCGCGCCGCACAAGATGTCCAGCAGGGACATGTTGAAGATGTTGACTTCGCGGTTCTGCTTCTTCATGGCGCTCCCGTCAGGGTCTCAGGCGCCTGCGCGACCAACATAAATGCGGTTGATCAGATTTCGCAGACAGTAGGTCCCTGACAGATTGACCGCTGTCTCCTCTTTTTCCTGCGCGATGTACATGAGGAACACGAGAATCGCGCTTTCGACGAGCGCGATCATCGTGCAGTCGAATCCGACGCCGAGGGTCCGCGCCAATTCCTGCACGTCGATTTCCTTGGCGGCGCCCGCTTCCGCGAGCGACGCACCAAGCGCGTAGACCGTTCCAATGAACCCGAGCGTCGGGATCAGCCACGCGATGTACCGCACGAGACCGTAGCGCAGTTCAACCCGGTGCGCGATGAGCTCGAGGCTGTTGTTCATGACAGCCACCGTCTGGTCGACCGATCGGCTCGACTGGAACTGAAGGATGCTCAGGTTGATCAACGACGGCAGGAACCCGTGTTCGCCGTCGAATTCCTTTGCGACCTTTCGGCGAATCGGCCCAAGGTCCGCGGCCTGCAGCACGGTCTCTTCGTCTTCGGGAAGGAAACCGCGCTCCTGAAACGCGAGCTCGCGCTCGGCGATGCGCCAGCGGACAAAGAGCTCGGCCAAGCCGACAAAGAACAGGACGTGCATCATGTTCTGAATCGTGAACGGGTAGGGGAAGTGCTTCGATGGATGATCGAGGAGCAGGGTTGCCGCGCGGCCCGACAACACCGGTGTAAGTAGCGTGACGACCACCACGCTTGCGACCACACCGAGAATCATGGCCATGCGTCGTCCTGGAAGCTCCCAGAACTGCTGGCGCGCAGCCGGATCGGACAATGCGAGCACGCCCGGACGAACCTGTTCGCTCATTCTCCACACTCCTGACAACGCTGGCCTTTGGGTTTGATCCCGCCGCAGGCACACCGAACCAGTCGCGCCCCTTTCGGCCACTGACGGCTGGGGCGCTCTGCCTCGCGACGGGGCACTCCGCCAGGCGAAGACGCGATCTCCGGGTACCGGTCGGCGAGGGCGGTCATCAGTTCAGTGGCCGTCATCGTGACATCGCCGAACCTCAGCGTCGAGTCTCGCGGCACGACTTCCTGCCTGACCGGACGTCCAACTCCATGCTCGACGACAGCAGTGCCGTGCCTGCTGTGACAGTCGGACAGGAACAGCTCGCCCTGCGCGGTGACGACCAGTTCGGCATGGCGTCGACTGACAGAATCGTCCGCCAGAACGATGTCGTTGTCCGGCGCTCGACCGATCTTGAAAGTGCGTGGTGCGCTCGAGGGAACTGCCAAGTGATCATCCTCTCAGCGCATCGGCCGGCTGGCCGCTGCGCCCGACCCGCAAATCATAAATGCGGGACGTGGAATCGCTTCGTGCATTGGTGAGAAAAACGTGCCTCGTTCCGTTTTTTTGAGTCCAATACTACCGCCGTGTCAGGGTCACGCAAGAGGAGAGGGGCTTTGCAGCCTCGAACGGCTCGAACCCGACTCACGACTCCTTACGAGTTCGCGAAGGCCTTCCAGGCGCGCGCGTCCATTCCGTGCCCTCGCCCCAGTCGTTGATGTTGTCGTTGGGATCGAGTGGCTCCTGCGCGGGCCGAGCCTCCGGCGGGACGTGCTCCAGGTTGATACGAACACGCGTCCACGTTTTGAATCGTCCCCGCATGGAGTCGACGAGCACGTCGGACGGTTGCAAGTGAGCGGCTGCGTCCGGATGGCGCGCGCGCCATCGCTCCACGCCTGCCGTCGCATCTTCCTTCTTGCGTGCCCGGCCGATCTCGATGAGAGGGCGGGTTGACTGTCTGCGCCCTGTTTTGGTGATGGACGCGCTCGATTCCTTCGCCGCTCCAGGCTTCTTTCTCCGGGACGGTGCCGCGCGAGGCGGCTCGCCCTCTTGCTTGCGATAGTGCGGGGGCCAAGGTGCGTCGCCAAGTCCTTCGGCCTCCTGTCGTGCCGTGAGTTCGATCAAGGACTCCAGGGAGCAGGCGTGCAGGTCGATCCCGGCGTGACGGTCGCCAATCGCAGCAAATCGCGCAGGCATCGTCGCGAGCGTGAAGTCCTCGGGCCGGCAGTCCGGCACTTCGTCCCAATCGAGCGGGGCCGAGACGCGCGCGTCGGGCCGCGGGCGCACCGAGTACGCGCCGGCGATGGTTCGATCTTTCGCGTTCTGGTTGTAGTCGAGGAAGACGCCGTGGCGCTCTTCTTTCCACCACTTGCTCGTAGCCAATGCTGGGGCTCGACGTTCAACTTCACGTGCGAGCGCGAGGGCCGCGCGTCGGACGATCGCGAATGGCCAACGTGGGTGAATGCGCACGTAGATGTGCATGCCACGCGAACCGGACGTCTTTGGCCAGCCGACGAGGCCGAGATCGGCAAGCGTCGCCCTCACGACGCCCGCGACGTCGCGCACCTGCGTCCACTCGAC
This sequence comes from Vicinamibacterales bacterium, assembly GCA_040081675.1. Taxonomy (GTDB): domain Bacteria; phylum Acidobacteriota; class Vicinamibacteria; order Vicinamibacterales; family CAVVIG01; genus CAVVIG01. The sequence goes on along the minus strand of JBEBGB010000031.1, from coordinate 9,089 downwards.
TCCGGGCACGGGATCGAGGTCCACCCGCAATTCGTCTGGATGATCGAGGTCCTCGACGCGAACCGGGTGCGGGTGCAGCTCCAGACACGCGAGATTGGCCATCCACAGGAGCGACGCCGCGTCGCGCGGCACCACCTCTTCGGCTGTGCGGCCCGAGGGAAAGCGCAACTCGGCGACCTCAATCCATGGAGGTCGCGATTGCGGCGCGCGCTTCTGGTAGAAGAAGTCGCTGCCGATGCCGTTCGGGTACCGGACAAGGACGTTCGGCCGTCCGCCCGCTCCTCGGAGCGCTCCGTCCGCAACGGCAAGGTAGTAGCGAGCGAGGTCGAGCTTGGTATGGCCCGCCTCCGGGAAGAGAATCTTCGCCGGATTCGAGATCGTGACCTCTCGCTCGCCAACTGTCAGCACTTCCGATTCGCGTCCCGCAACCATCGGTCTCAACTATATGGTGTGGCGCGAGACCATGAGGCTCGCGCGCTTACGCCGACGGAGAGTGCTCGCGCACCCACGCTTCGAACTGCTCGCACATGGCATCCTCGCCCGAACTCGAATCGGCGAGCAGCTCGGTGCCATGGACGATCCGGATGTGCGCATCGAGAGTCGTCTGCTGATCAGTGCGCGGTCGGCGAGCAGACATGGCCGCGATGCTCTGTTGTGCCGCTGCCCAGGCTTCGTCGACCGAACGGTTACATTCCTCCGCAAGATATTGTGCCGAGAACCCTTCGCCGGTGAGACTGCGGAGCGTCGTGTCGTGGTCGACACTGTTACCAGGCGCCCAGTAGTGCTGCGCGAGTGCCGGCCCAATGGACGCGTTGTCGGTGAGATACCCGTCGCGACCGAGGAAAAATGCGCGCGTCTGCTGGACGGCCATCTCGGCGAGCAGGTATCCCTGATACGAGGCAGCTGATTCCAGATTGAGCAGGTGTGGAACGGAAAGCAGCGGGCGAGGGCTCTCGATGCCAAGCACACGCGTTTCGGTCTGACGCGCCAGCTCGAGCGCCCGATCGGGCGTGAGCGCAGTCTCAGCCAGGCCGTACAGCGCAGACTCGAAAGACGGCACGACGGCGAGCGAACGCATATCAAAGGACAGCATCGGTTGCCGGCTTTCCACTCGTTCCCGAATCAGACCATCCGGAATGGCGTCGCCCTGTTGATTGCGCGCGTACGTCTTGAGCCAGTCGGCATCCTCGAGGAGGCTGTCGCAGAACATGGACTGCGTCTCCGCGTACGCCATCGACGTCGGCGGATACTCCTGCGAGAAGCATGGCGCGTTCTGCACGACGTTGGCGAAGTGCGCGGCGTGGCCGCCTTCATGAAACAGTGTGGCGATGGCGCGCTGTCCGCTTCCCACCTGATCGAGCTTCGCGTCTGAGGTGAAGTTGACGTGGCCGGCGGTCCACTCACCCCGATCGCCTGTCCACGCTGGCACAGGAGCGTGACAGAAGCCGTTCTGGTGCTTGCCCGGTCGTTCGAGCAGATCGAGTTGCAGCGTGGCACCTCGGAAGCCGATGCCAAGACGACGAAAACTCTGCACCCACCGCCGAAGTGCCGGCGCAAACGGGAGGTACGGGTCCATGCGGCGGACCACATCGCCAGTCGTGAGGTAGCGCACGTTCCACGCATCGGTGGCGTTGGCCCCGTGCCGCACTCTCAGGTCGGCCAGCGTGCGCGCGTTGGCGGCGTCGGTTCGGGCAACCAGGTCGTTCATGATCGCCAGGAGTTGTTCGAGCGTCATTCGCTCGTTCATCCGCAGCTTGAACTCGAAGAAGTTGTCGTGTCCCGCGGCGCGAGCAAAGCGGTTGCGAAGCTGCACCAGTTCCAGAAACCCGTTATCCAGCACCCATCGCTCGAGCGCGCGAAGCGCGTCGAACGAGCTGCGCCGGTGTGCCTCGACGGGATTGGTCGCAAGGTTGGTCGCCAGCATCCCGAGCGACGCATCTTCCAGTTGACCCCGCTCGTTGATGTGTTGAGGTGTGAACGTCCGTCTCTTCGCAAACAGCGCTGCTTCGGTTTCGACGATGGCGTGCATCAGCCGGCGGCCCTCGTCGTGCTCGATGACGTTCGCTTCGAACAGTGCCTGCCATCCTGTCAGTCCGTGGAGCAGACCGTCGCGCTCCGGCCCTGTTGGAAGCGCCGCGAGACGCGTCACGTGGGCACGAATCGCTCGCAGTGTCTCGGGTTCCGAGATGAAGTCCTTGTATGCCTTCTCTGCCCGAGCAAATCCCGCGTCATCGTCGCTGTTGCCCATGTAGGTGGCCCAGAAGAGTTGCTCCTTGGCCTCGTGGACTGCGACGTATTCGTTGTTGATCGAGTTGAAAAAGGCGCGCGCGTCGTTCATACGACGAAACTGTACATCAGCGTTCCCGACGCTGGTGGACGCTGTCTTCGGGACCCGAAAGAGCTCAACCACGGAGGACGCGGAGAACAGACGGAGGTCACGGACGGAAGTGATGGACCACGCATTGCTCGATCATCCGCAGGCGTCAAGGATGGTTCGGACAGTTGATATCTGCCGCGCGACTTCGTAGCGCCATTGCCCGAACTGGCCGTCAGCATTCACTGCGTTGACCCAGCGGTGCGCGGCCGCGGCCTTCACCTCCGCGAGGGGGTCGAACCCCTTGGTCTCGAGGATCAGATGAATGACCGGGTCGGCTTTCAGCCGGATGATGAAGTCAGGAATGTAGTCGTGCGGCTGGCCGTTGTGGAGATATGGGATGGCGAAGCCCAGTCCCGCGTTCTTCGCAAACGCCTCAACTCTGGCGTGGGTGTCGATGTGATAGGCGGCTTCCTGTTCCCAGCGTTGTGTATCAGCGACGACGTAATTGAGATGGCTGTGCATGACCTCACGGACGTCCTTGCTGGTCCAGTAGTCCACATCGGTCGTTGAGCCCGCACCTCGACTGGTCTCGTAGCGTGGAACCTCCGGCGCCTCACCCTGTGCCGTGTCAGGCCGGATCGATTCGACCAGCCGTTCAATCGCCCAGCCGTAGTACGGCGAGAGGAACAGGTCCACGCGTTCGGCCGGTCGAATCGGCGTGACCTTCTCGTCCACGTAACGCTTCACGATGCGCGCGAGCTGTGGGAACAGCACGTGGGCTGGCGCCTCACAGGACTCGCTGCTCACGTACTCGCGGGTCAGGTCTCCCGCCATTTCGAACACTAGTTCCTGAACGCGCTTTCCTGAACGATACGGATTCAAGTCCAGGCTCTCGAGCCTGCCGGGCCCAGTGAGCGACAAGCGTCCAGTGTTGGTAGGCAGCGAGGCTTTCACTTCCACCTCTGGGGGGATTCGCGCCGGGTCGAGCCAGAGCGTCGGCACGGCGTCCCAATTCACTGAGACACGGTTGCGAATCGCCTGTCGATACCCTTCCACTCGTGGGAACCGGATCTCGAGCGCCGACCGCTGTGGCAGGGCATGCACGCGGTGGCGCTTCTGTGGCGGATTGACCGGCGCTCCCGCGTTCGCCTTGAACGGCACCACCTGGAACGGCACGCCGAATATCTTGGCCACTTCCTCGGTCATCAGACCGTCGTCGCCCAGTTCGTACGTCCGGCGCCTGAGGCCGCGCCCTACGACCTGCTCACAGAGCAACTGCGACATGAACGGACGCAGTCCGACGATGTGAGTGACCGTGTTGCAGTCCCAGCCTTCTGTGAGCATCCCAACAGAGACGATGCACCGCACATCTCGACCAGGTGGGTGCAGCGGCTGTTGCCGCTTGCGGGCGAGATCTTCGAATCCGTCGGGATAAGTGGGCCTCTCTTGCAGGTCCTTCGGCCAGCTGGTCCTGCCAACGGTGTCGAGAGTGAAGCGCATCCACTGCAGTTCGTCGCTCTTCGCATGACCGCTGTCGGTTTCTGTGAAGACCTTTGAGTCAACGCGGATGGTGTTCGTTCGTCCGTCGACGTTCAAGAACCCACGGATGCTCGACGCGGGAATACCCATCGGTGGCGTGTTCTCGGCCAACCATTCGTACACCACTTTGGCAATCTGCGTGTTCTTGCAGACGAGGATGAAGACCGGCGGTCGAGGGTCGTCTGGTGACTTCGACCAATCATCTAAGTCGTGTTCCCACAGCGCGCCAAGCATCGAGACCGGAGTGTTCGCCCACTTGAGAATCGCTTCCGGCTTCGGCAGGCCTTTCCGACCACCGCGCTCCGAAGGCGTCAGCTGCGGCAGTATCCAGCGCCAGATGTTGAAGTACCCCGGCATCTCAGCGCCGGTTGTGTCCCGCACCGCGAGTTGAGGAATTTTGACGAGTCCTGACTCGATGGCATCGGTGAGCGAGAAGTCGCTGACCACCCAGGGGAAGGGTCTGTTGCTGTCGTGGCCGACGCGGCCGAGGAAGTACGGTGTGGCCGACAAGTCAATGCAGAAGTTGATGCCACGCTGCTTGTTGATCCGGTCGAGCCCTTCCATCCACACAGTGGCCTCCGTGTAGAACGCATCGACTTCGTCCTCGTCGCCGAAGAGGTCCTCTTCTTCCGCATCTGGCTCTGCTCGCCTGATGCGATACGCGTGGTGTGCCTCGTCGTTGAGCACAAGGATGTTCTGCTTGCCGCCGATGTCTCGCCCGAGCACGCGCGCGATGAGCGCGGCGTCGCTCTCCACGAACTTCTCGCGGGTGACGAACACGCGGGTGAGGTTCCCGTCCTTGTCGCGCTCTTCGTCCTTGACGTCCAACAGCCCGGCACCAACCTGGCGATCGAACTCGTCTTGTGTGAGGTAACGTCGGCCTCGGGCAGTGGTCGTTTTCGCACCAATCGTGATGTGCTCGGGCACGACCTCGAGGCGTCCCGCCCTCGACACGCGCGCACTGACGCCGCCCGTCTGCATGCTGTGCGGCTCGAACACATGCCAGTTGGTGATGATGACGCGCCCCTGCCGCAGGTCCGGCATCAGGTGCGTCGGCACCAGGTCGGACTTGCGGTACAGGCTGGCATCGCCGAGATTCGGATCGAGCTCCGCCAGACGGCTCCTGATGGTGACGTTCGGACACACTACAAGCACCACGTCCGAGTAGCGCGCGTTGGCGCGGTCGTTGATCTTGTTGAGGATGCTCCACGCAGCGAGCATGCCCATCACCGTTGTCTTGCCCGAACCGGTGGCCATCTTGCAGGCGTAGCGCCGGAATGCCGAATAGCCCAGCTCCAATTTCTGGCGCTCGCTGGGTTCATCGCCTGGGATCTGCAACCCTTGCAGGAAATCGGGTCGGGCTTCGTTCAGAAAGATGATCGTCTCGACCGCTTCGAGTTGAGCGAAGAAGGGCCGGAACAGACGACCATCTCGACGCCAGTAGTTCAAGAGTTCCAGCGTCGTCGCGGTCACGCCTGGATAGCCACCGGCCCGCCAGTCGGCCAGGCGCCGGCGGATCAGGTTCACGAGCTTCAGCTCGATCAGTGTGCCGGTCGGTGCGCCGTCTGACGTCTCGCGGCCGGGCTCGCGGTAGAAATAGTGCGCTGGCCGCCGACCCGGCGTTGGCTCAGAGGGCGCGGTCCCTTCCTCGAGCCGCCAGTGCTTGTCCGGTGCCTGGAATGGCGAGCAGATGATCGGCTGAGGGACTTCGAAATCGCTCATTGTCCGAACGCAGCGGCGATGTCGTCGAGCATCTGGACGACGTCCGTATGCACTTCTTGCGGCAGCATGGCAGCTGCGATCTCGTGATAGCGCGTGTAGGGCAGGTTCGGCAGGCCCGCCGCATTCAACGCAGGCGGAATGATCCGCTCGCGCGCCTTGATGGTGTCGAGGTACGGATGCTGTCCGAGCGGATCCTGGAGAATCGCTGGAGGCAGGTTGGAAGTCAGGTAGGCGCGAAGGTCCGTAACGTGCTGAGCGGCCGCTGCCGGCCCGACGGCGTTCGTGACGAATCGTTCCAGGGCGTTAGGGTGAACCAGGTAGCTTTCGATCTCGTAGCGGCGCCACCGGCGCCTTTGGAGACCGGCGCCAGTGATCGGTGTCGACTGGATGCCGGGATGGCTATCACCGTCGACAATCTCCAACCCCGGCAATGCCCTGACCATGCTCAGTGCATCGTAGTGGTCGCGAGCCTTGATGCCGGCTCCGCCGGAACGGGTGTCCGCAACGGTCGGCTTCCAGAATAGATTCGGCGTGAGCACGCGCTCGGCGGGGTGGTTCAGCACTCGTGCGAAGGCTCGGAGAATCTCCAGGTCCGTGTGGCCCTCGAGGTAGAGCACACCAGGTGCCGGCAGCGCACGCATGATGTCGTCGTTCGAGAGCACGCGCAGCGACTCGATGAGCAGTTCACGCTGTTGGGTGTCGGCAATCATCACCGGCCGATCCAGGAGCACGCACAGTTCACGGGGGTCGACGGAGTTGATGATCACCTCTGAGTGGGTGGCCACCACGAGCTGAGATTTCGTCCGCGCCGCTACGTCCCGCAACTCGCCGTAGATGGCATCCTGCAGAATCATGTGGAGGTGGGCGTCCGGTTCGTCCAATAGAAGCACGGAGCCTGGTCGCGTATTCAGCATCGCGAGCAACATGAGGACTTGCTGAAAGCCGCTTCCTGCGCTGCCCACATCGAACGACGGACCACCCGATGCGTGGCGATACTCGGCGACGATGTTAGCGCCGGTCGCGTCTGGTGGCACGAGTTCGTACCCGAAGAGTCGGCGAATCGACTCCTGCAAGCGGGCCCAGCTCTCGCCGGTTCCGTGCGCATTCACCAGCAGATTCCGCAACATCTCGCCCGGTTTCCCTGACCGAGCAGCTGGTCTAGTTTCGGCCGCTGGTAGACCGGTTCATCGACGCCCAGGCCGGTCATCGGCGGCACGAACGCCGTCGTGAGGGCGACACGACGCACGAGGTCTGGATCCGCCTTCGCGGGGCGGACATAGATCTGCTCGGTGCTGTCGGCCTCGAGCAGCATCGTCAGCGCCCAGTCGTCCGTTCGAATCTCGATCGTGATGGCGCCGCTATACTGGCGGTCGCGCCAGAGCAGATCGAACGCGCGCAACGGCACCGGCGCGAATGCCTGACGTGCCATCGGGGCCTTGGTGAAGTGGCCGCCGTGACGCTGGAAATCGTTCAGCTCCTTCCAGCGATTGAGCGCGAGCGACCATGCGGCAATCGCCTGCAGCAGCGTGGTCTTGCCGGCGTTGTTCGGTCCTGCGACGACGATGTGACCTGGCAGGAGAAACTCGACATCATCAAAGCGCTTGAAACCCGATATGCGGACGCGGCGGATCATGATCAGCTCGCCAACGGTTTCACAACCAGCAGCTCGTTGCCGCGGTCGTCGATCACTTTCACGGCAATCTGCTGGTGTTCACCTGGTTCGAACGGCGCACTGCGGGTGCCGGCTAAGTGGTCCCACACCGTGTCGTCGTAGTCGCCCTTTAGTGCTTTCTTCAAGTCGCTCCAGGCACCGGTACGAGGGAAGAACACCTGCGTCGCGCGGAAGCAGAGGCCGTTGTAGTCGCCGTCCAACATCCAGCACGGCACGTCCTTGCCAGGCAGATGATCCGTGTCCATAGTCGTCGGGTCGAACGTGTCGAGGCCTTCGAGTTCCACTTCGACGCGGGGCGTACCACCGGACTTCTCGGGTGGCGCCTGGTGGACAAGTACATCCGGCAGGCCGCACACGCTGAAGATCTGGCTCGAGCGCATGTTCTTCAGCAGGTCGCCCATCATGAGGTCTGGCGTCGCTTGCACATACGTTGCAGGCACGAGTCCCATCTCGGCGGAGCGCTCGATGAACTCGCGTGCGTGCGGCTGAATGGCGAAGCCGATGACGTAGAGGTGCGAATAGCTCTTGAGGTTTGCTTCCTGAAGCGCCGCGTGGACGAGCTTTTCGCTGATGGCGCCGTTCTCCGGTCCGAACACGAACGCCACCGCTGCGGGCACGTTATCCGTCGTGTTCGGCTTCAGCCCTCCGTGTGTAGTTTCCGGCTCTCGCAGTGCCCCAGAGAGAGCGAGACCCTCGGCTGAGAGCGACAGCGACTTGGCGGGAGGTCTGATGTTGCCGAGTTCCACCGTCTTGCCACCGCCGACGTGGAGCACCGGCGAGCGACGCAACACTTCGATCATGCGCTCGACGAACGACCCGTACTCCTCCGTTGTTGCGGCTCCCGAGTCTTCGATGCCGTCATCGTCCCAGTCCACCGGTGTCGGAATCGTGGCCTCGAAGGTAAATGGTCCGGTGACGCGCACAATCTTGGTGTCCACCTCGGGACGATCGACGAGCACTTCCTCGTCTGGCGGCTCGTTGTTCGCGATGCTCTCCAGCGTGACATGCGGCACGATGCCGCCCATTTCCTCACCTTTCTTAGTCTGATTCCTCTTGTAGACGAACCCACCGGCCGGTCCGCGGTCTTTCTCCTTCAGGTCGTAGTATCGATAGGTGGCCGTCAGCAGCCGCTGCCTGGCGAGCGCGAGCGGCACACGGCTGGTGTCGATTGTGATCCACCGGCGTCCCCAGTGCTCAGCAACGTAGGCCGTCGTTCCACTGCCGCAGGTCGGATCAAGGACGAGATCGCCGGGATCGGTGGTCAGCAGTAGACATCGCTCGACTACCTTTGCTGCCGTCTGCACTACGTAGAGTTTGTCGTCGGTGAAGTTGCCGGTTCGAGTATCTGTCCAGACGTTCCCGACTTGCTGGAAACCGAAGTCGTCGGAAAACCGCCGATATCTGAGCGAGTTCTTGGCCACGTGCAACCGGCCGCCGCGCCAAGTCGCTGCATTCCGGCCGGATAGCTTGGCTTCCAATGAGAACCCTCGGGAGGTAAGTAGATCTTCCCCGAGTATTCGAACGGCTGCGCTGATGAGGCCGCACCTTGGCTCACGAGGTTATCAGGCAGGTACAGATGTGCTCCAGACGGGATCGCCGAAACTCCGTCGCGCTCTGCCTTAGTGACACCACGATAGCTGCCATCCTCAAGCAACATCCAAGTGGCGTTCCCCTCACCAACCTTGACCGTCTGGGACTCGAAGACCTTTCGGACTTTCACTTGAGTAGCGTCCCGAGCGTACTGAACCGCGCCGGAATTGTCGGAGGGCCCATTCCTTGAGAGGATGGCCCTATGGCACGACCGAGCAAGTATTCTCCCGAAGTACGTGAGCGAGCGGT
>JBEBGB010001153.1:0-1396 GCA_040081675.1 Vicinamibacterales bacterium | reverse complement strand
CGACGATCTGGCCTGGGGCGATCTCTCGAAGTTCACGACGATCATCACTGGCGTGCGTGCCTACGAACGGCGCGGCGATCTGCGCGCGAACAACGCGCGATTGCTCGACTACGTGCAGAAGGGCGGCACGCTCGTCGTTCAATACAACAAGTTCGAGTTCAACCAGGCGCAGTACGGGCCGTACCCGGCCAAGGTCAGCTCGGAGCGCGTGACCGACGAGTTCGCGCCCGTGCGAAGCCTGGACCGCGACAGTCCGTTGCTCTTGACGCCGAACCGTATCGACGATGGTGCGTGGAAGAACTGGGTGCAGGAACGCGGGCTCTACTTCCTGGGCGATCGCGACCCCCGCTACAAGGACATCGTCGCGCTCGATGAACCGTTCGCCTTCAACAGGGGTGAAAAGAAGGGCGCCCTCGTCGAAGCGCAATACGGCAAGGGACGCTGGGTCTACGTCGGACTTGGCCTGTGGCGAGAGCTCCCGGCCGGTGTCGACGGTGCGTATCTCTTGCTCGCGAATCTTGTCAGTCTGAGTGCGACGCCGCTACCACCCGCGCCACGATAACCGCCGGTTCGCCTGCCACAGGAGGGTGGGGGCGGGTTCGTCCGCGCCGCGCATTTTTGCCCCCAGCGCGCAACCAATCGTTGTTTGGCCGGTCTAAGACCGATACGCCAGAGAGACGCACGCGGGCAGGCCTGTGGGTGACGTGCCTGCGCTGTTCGGCGTCTGTCGGCGCTCTCTGATGCCCGTTGGGCCTGAGTCTTGTTTGCAGTCTCCCATCCATGGCGCTACGATTGCAGCCGCCTTGGACTGCCACTGATGCCAAACACTCTCGATCCGAAAATCGAGCACCTCCTGCGGCGCGCCGGATTCGGCGCCCGGGCAGACGAACTGGACGTGTATCGCGCCGAGTCCTTTCAAGGCGCCCTGACCCGCCTGCTCGAGTACGAGCGTATTCCAGACAACGTCGACAGCAAGATTGGCGTGAACGGCTACGTCCAGACAGTCAGCGCGAACCGGAATGCACCGCTCTCGCCGAACAGCGTCATCACCGATGCGCGCCAGCGGTGGCTGTTTCGCATGGTGCACACGGACAGGCCGCTCCAGGAGAAGATGGCGCTCTTCTGGCACAACCACTTCGCCACCGGCTACTCCAAGCTTGCCGGCCTTCTAGGCGCTGCCGAAGCCACGCGCTACATGGCGGCGAAGCCGACCGAGGACCCCGCGCAGGTGACGGGACAGATTGAACTGTTCCGGAAGTACGCGCTCGGAAATTTTCGCGACTTGCTCGTCGCTACCGCAAAAGACACGGCCATGCTTTTCTGGCTGGATGGCAACACGAACACCAGGGCCCGGCCGCAAGAGAACTTCGGCCGCGAGATCATGGAACTGTTCACG
>JBEBGB010001152.1:0-1398 GCA_040081675.1 Vicinamibacterales bacterium | reverse complement strand
AGGTTGGCGTTGCTCGCGGGCTTCGTCATGGTGGCATGGTGGCCAAAGGCGTATACGAACTTCGGGTTCGCGACGAAACACGCCGCGCGCCAACCGGTGAAGCGCCCCAGGGCGCGGCCCATGTCGGCGTAGAGCGCGAGCAGCTCCTCTTCGCCGTGCTCCCCGCCGATACGCACGCCGTACGGCGGGTTGAAGCAGAAGACGCCCGGCTGCATGCTGCGCACCGCCGGCAGCAGGCGCTCGATGATGTCCGGCGTCAGCCCTCGCACGTCCTGTTGCGCGATGACAATTGAGTGCTCGTATGCAGCGCCGGTCAGACCCGCGGCGCGCAGGTTGCCCACCATCGCGGGAATGCACTCGGCGTCGGCGTCGAGCGCGACGATGTGTGCCACGGTCCCGGGGAAGAGGTCGGGCGTTTCATTCGGTAGACCCTTGAACGCGGCGAGATGGCGCAGCGGGAGAACCGCAGGGTGACGAATAGCCGCGCCCACCGCGAGGCCGGCTGCCTCGATCGGAATCGTGGCGCTTCCAGCCATCGGGTCGACGAGCGGCTCGGTTCGCGCGTCCCAGCGCGACAGCATGATCAACTGCGCCGCGAGCGTCTCGCGTAGGGGCGCGAGCCCGGCGGCCACGCGCGCGCCGCGTTTGTGACGCGCCCCGCCGCCCACGTCGATGCCCACGACTGTACGGCGCGCGTCAGGCGTCCCCGCTCGTCGCGCGACGAACACGACGTCGGGCGCGTCGCTATCGACGTCGGACGGCACGCCTCGAGACGCCAGCGCTTCGACAAGCGCGTTCTTGACGACGCCGCGAAGCTGGAGCGGCGATGCTTCGAAGTCGGACGATGAACCGACCTCCACCGAAAAGCGGAGGTGCGTGCTGTCCGGGAGCCTATCGTCCGCGGAGAGCGCGGGCAACAGGTCGGCGAAGAGCGGCTCGAGGCGCGTGGCTGGACTGGAGCACAGGTCCCAGGAGATTCGCGACGACGTGCGGTGATGGCACGCCGCAACCCACGCAACGCGCGCGTCGAAGGGGTAGAGCAGAGTCTCTTCCCCCTCGCGCTTCGGCTTGTCGAGGCGCACGTCGAACGGCGAGCGCACCACGAGTCGCTTGAGCTCCGCCTCCATGACCCGGTTCGCTCCGCCGGAGCCGGTCAGGCGCAGGTCGTTGCACCGCTGCGCGCTCACGCGTCGCACTCGTGTTTCATTTCGAGCGGGGTCCTGTCGACGAGATCACGTGAAGAGGATACGACGAACGGTGTGAACCGATTCAGGTCAGGGCCCGGTATTCGTGAGGTGAGGACATCCTGCGCCCGATACGTCACCGGCGGGCGCCAGTTTCCGATGACCTCGACATCGAAGACCTCGACCGAAAAGGTCTTGACCGCTCCGTCAGACA
>JBEBGB010001151.1:0-1398 GCA_040081675.1 Vicinamibacterales bacterium | reverse complement strand
CGAGTACTTTCTGGCCATTTGCGGAACGCTGACGCTCGAAGGCGGACCCATCTTCTGGGTGGCCACGCACCGCCTGCACCATCAGTATTCAGACCAGCCTGAAGACCCCCACACCCCGAGGGTAAGCGGCTTCTGGGCGCATCTGGGCTGGATCATCTTTGGTGAGGCCCAGCACGACGACACCGCTCGCCTGGCTCGCTACGCTCCAGACCTTGGCAAGGACCCCTTCTACCGCTGGCTCTCGTCCTATCACTGGGTTCCCCTCACAGCACTCGGCTTCGCGCTGCTGGCGTATGGTGGCTGGGGCCTTGTGTGCTGGGCGATCTTCCTGCGCGTAGTGGTGGGGCTGCACGCCACCTGGATGATCAACTCGGCCACGCACATGTTCGGCAATCGTCGCTTCGACACAGACGACGACTCGCGGAATGTGTGGTGGGTGGCGCTCCTGACCTTCGGCGAGGGCTGGCACAACAACCACCATGCACACCCGGTTTCTGCCAGACACGGCCTGGCGTGGTTCGAGTTCGACTGGACCTGGGTGTCGCTGAACCTCCTCAAGACCTTCGGCCTGGTGTGGGACATCAAGGTGGCCAAAATCAAGTCGTCGTTGGAGGAAGCCGCGGCCTAGTCGTATCCTGACGGCATGCGGTCCAGCGTTCGACTCAAGTCGATCATCTTCATCGTCCTTGGAAGCCTGGGCGTTGGAGGCGCTGTCGCACTCAATATCGGCTGGGTCATCTTCAGCTGGAGAGAGGCCGGGCTCCTGGTAGCCGGCCTCATTCTTTTTCCCCTCATCATCACCGGCGTCATCCTCAACACCATCTTCCTGGTGCGCGAGATCCGTCGGAACGAACAGCACGAAAACTTCATCAACGCCGTGACGCACGAGCTGAAGACGCCGATTGCGTCCGTGAAGCTGCACCTGCAGACGCTCCAGCAGCGCCCTGTCGACGAGTCGAAGCGCCAGGAATTCTACCAGGTCATGGTGGAAGACTGCGACCGCCTGCTCGGCACCGTTGAACAGGTGCTGCGTGCCGGGCGCTTGCGCGCCGCGCACGAACGTGGCGGGTATCGTCCCGTCGATCTCTCACGCGTGATGGACGAATGCCTGGCGTTGGCTCAGACGCGTTATCGACTCACGCCGGGCGAGCTGACCTATCGTGCCGTCTTGAGGCAAGGCCAGGTGCCGCGCGTGATGGGCGACGAGGAGGACCTGAAGGCCGTGATCTTGAACCTCGTCGACAACGCCATCAAGTATTCAGGAGACAAGGTCACCGTCGCCGTGGAGCTCGCGCAAAACGATGCGCGTGCCGCCACGATCAAGGTGAGCGACAGAGGCGCGGGCGTGCCCATCTCCGAACTCGGCCAGATCTTCAAGCGCTTCTACCGTATCCCCGG
>JBEBGB010000327.1:0-5737 GCA_040081675.1 Vicinamibacterales bacterium | reverse complement strand
GCACGGCGGAAGGATGCCGAGTGTCGCCGCCAGGGTGAAGCCGATCGGCTGCTGTCGCTATACAGTTTTGGATTCGAACTGGACGAACGGATCGACGAACGCCTGCAGGACCTGAAACGCTCGGGGCGTTCGCCTCAAGAGGCGTTGCCCGATCTGACAGGGAGCATCGAGCGGGTGTGGGACCGAGGCTGGTTTCTCGATTGGGTGAAAGGACACGGCGACGTCGAGAGCACAACCACCTCACTCGGACGTCGTATCAAAGGGACGATGCCCCAGAGTCTCGGCGAGAAGTCACGAAAGCTAGTAGGTGCCCTGGCGCCCCTTGCCGATGCCTATCCGCTGCCGCACTTCATGAGAGGGGCATGACAGATCGTCCCCGCGAGGCCACCGACATCCACACGCGGCTCTTGAAGTGTGCCCTCGAAGTGGACGACGCTCGCGCCTATTGGGCACATTGGGACGGCACGACCGAGGTCACGCCCAACCGCGCGTTCGACGAGTATTGGTTCGGCGCTCGCAGCCTGGCGCGGATCGAGGTGCTGCTGGCGAACATGCGGGTCCGATTCGATGCGTTTCCGGCGGCCGCCGAGGCGCTTCACCGCTGGCCCCAGATGTCGCCCGACACGCGCCGAGCGATCTGTCACTGGCAGCTTCAGCTAGCCGACCCGCTCTATCGCGCGTTTTCCGGAGACTACCTCCCCGACCGCCGTGCCGGCCCGCGTCCGGCAGTCACTCGCGACCTTGTTGTCGAGTGGGTCGGGCAACAGGTTCCGGACCGATGGACAATGCCGACGCGCATTCAGTTCGCGAGCAAGCTGCTCTCTGCAGCGTTTTCGGCTGGGTTGATCGGCACCAATCGGGATCCACGCCCGTTGGTTCTCCCGCGCGTTCCCGACGAGGCCCTTGAATATCTGATGTACCTCCTGCGCGAGGTGGACTTCGAAGGGACACTGCTACAGAACCCCTACACCAGGTCCGTGGGGCTCGTCGCCGGGGGACTCGAGGATCGGCTCAATGGCCTGCCTGGGCTGAAATTCAGGCGCCAGGGTGATCTCATCGACTACGGCTGGCGCTATCCAGACCTTCGTGGCTGGGCAGATGCCACGCTGGCCACACACGACCAGATGCATGCGGCCGTCGGCCGATGACGCTGCCGCTGTTCCATGCAACGCCGCTCCAGGACGCATTCGCCGCGCTGCGTCGCGATCTGATCTCCGACAACGGACCGCGCATCAGCACAATGCGCAACTACCGCTTTGCCATCGTGCAGTACCAGCCCACCGATGAATTCAAGCTCCGAGGCGAAGTACAGCGGCTAAGCGCCGACCTGGTCGCCAACGGTTGGATGGTGCTCTCCTTGAACCTGCAGAAGTTGATGCTCGACCGCGTCAGATCGCAAGGCTCTGATTGGGCCGCCCGCGTCGTCGAGATGGAAAAGCTGATGGCGGAGAAAGCGCCAGAGCGCGGGCTCAACTATCTGAAGTCGAAGCTCGTGCCGCTCATCGAAGGACCGGACGGTATTGCGGCCGACTGCGGGCGCATCATCGGCAAATACGTCGATGAGCACCCGGAGAACGTCGACCGAACCTTGGCGTTGATTGGACGGGCAGGCGCGATCTACCCGTTCTTCCGATCGTCGGCGTTGCTCCGGCATCTCGATGGTCGAACGCGGAATGTGCCGGTAGTCTTGCTCTATCCAGGCGAACGCCGAGGACCGACCGGACTGTCGTTCATGGGGATGCTGAATCCCGACAACGACTATCGACCCCGGATCTATCCGTGAGACACACGATGATTATTCGCGACCTGTTTGTTTCAGACGTCACGCGCGACATTCCGCCGGTCGTCTATTTTCACGAGCAGAGTCCGGAGAAGCTCCAAGCGGAGGTCTCCGAATACATCGTCACGGGTGGTTGGCCTGAGGGGCACCCGAATCGGCGGCGCGTGCCAGACGGCATTCATGAACAGTACGTCCATCTATTGAAGGCGATCGTCTCTGAGCTGAATAGGCAAGGCGGACCCGATCTGCCGAACGCGTGGATCTCTGGCTTCTACGGATCAGGGAAATCGAGTTTTGCGAAGCTGCTCGGCCTTTCCCTCGATGGAGTGGCTCTACCCGGAGGCATGTCATTCTCGGAAGCGTGGCTCAATCGTGACACGTCCCCACGATCCGCGGAGTTGAAGGACGCGTGGCGGGCGCTCCGAGCGAAGGTCGATCCGATCGCGGTCGTCTTCGACATCGGCGGCGTTGCGCGCGACAACGAGCACATTCACGCCGCGGCCGTGCGCCAGGTGCAACGCAAGTTGGGATACTGCAGTACCGAACCGCTGGTAGCGGATTTCGAACTTCGGCTCGAGCGCGATGGAGAGTGGGCTCGCTTCGCGCGCACGGCCGCAGACGTGCTTCGAGCGCCGTGGTCCGTTGTGAAGGACAGGCAACTCGCCGAAGAAGACTTCTCGCTCGTCATGTCCAAGATGTTCCCGGACAAGTACACCGACCCAATGAGCTGGTTCACCAGCCGCGGCGGAACGCACACCAGGTCGGACTCGCCAGAGGACGCGGTCAAGGCGATTGAGGACATGCTCAAGTTCCGGCGTCCCAGTGCCACGCTGTTTCTCGTGGTGGACGAGGTGTCGCAATATGTCCTCTCCAACAAGGACCGCGTGGACAGGCTCCGAGCGTTTGCAACGGCGCTCGGCGCTGGGTTACACGGGAAGGCCTGGTTACTTGCGCTTGGTCAGCAGAAGCTCGAAGAGGAGTCCGACGACTCGTTTCTCGTGTGGGCCAAGGATCGGTTTCCGCCGAAGCTGCGCGTGCACCTGGCCGCCACGAACATCCGCGACGTGGTCCACAAGCGCTTGCTGCAGAAGCGTTCGGATAAGGAGGCGCTGCTTCGGACGATGTTCGAACGGCATCGGCCAGAGTTGAAGCTCTACGCCTACGAATGCGAGTCGATCACCGCGGACGAGTTCGTCGACTTCTATCCGATGCTGCCCGGGCAGATCGAGCTGATTCTGAAGCTCACGACGGCCCTGCGCGCGCGGTCCGCCAGAGCGCAGGGAGACGATCAGGCCATTCGAGGCTTGCTGCAGCTCCTGGGCGAACTGTTTCGCGAGCAGCGTCTCGCGGAGAAGCCGGTAGGTTCCATCGTCACGCTGGACCAAATCTACGAGGTGCAGCACACCGCGCTTGATGCTGATGTGCAGGCATCCATGGCGCGCATCCTCAGCCAGTGTGCGAATGAGCAGAACGACCTGCTCGTGCGGGCGGCAAAGGCCGTGGCGCTACTGGAGCTTATTCAAGACTCCGTTCCGACAGACGCCCGGCTCGTGGCCCAGTGCCTCTACGACCATGTCGAGCGGGGCAATAACCTGGCGGCCGTCACCAACGCGCTCGAGGATCTGCGCCGTCGCGCCCTTCTGGGGTACTCCGAGAAGCAGGGCTACAAGGTGCAGTCGACGGCGGGGGAGGAGTGGGATCGCGAGCGGCGCGACATCGGCGTAAGCCGCGAAGTGATCAGCGACGTCGTGCAGGCTGCACTGAAATGGCTGCTTGCCGCGCCAGAGCGACCGCGTCTGGAAGGGCGCCCCTTCCCGTGGGCGGGCGTGTTCTCCGACGGTCGGCGTGCTGACGACGTTGCGCTCGTCGACCCGCGCGAGGACGCGGCGGTGAAAGTGGATTTCCGATTCCTGGCGCGAGATGAGCGCACGGAGAGCGGCTGGGTAAAGCGCAGCGACGAGGTCGCGCTTCGCGATCGGCTCGTGTGGTTGGCCGGAGACACCGACGCCGTCGAACAGCTGGGGCGCGAGCTCCAACGGGCGCGCACGATGGTCAAGAAGTACGAGCCGCGGCGAGAGTCGCTCAGCGCCGCGCGCCGCTTGTTGCTGCAGCAGGAGCAGAACAACGTCGAGGACCTCGAGAAGAAGGTGCGAGACGCCGTCGATGCGGCATGGATGGCAGGCACGATGTATTTTCGAGGCAGGCCGATCGCGCCAAGGGACATGGGGGCCGCCTTCTCGACCGCCTTGCCAGTCGCGGCAACCCGCATCCTGCCTGACCTCTTCTCGCGCTTTGATGCCACCCAGGTGTTGCCCGCGGAACTGCTGCAACTCCTCGAGCCCGAGCTGTCTGGTCCCTCGCCGAAGTTCATGGTGGAGACGCTTGGGATTCTCGAGTTGGACGCCGGGCGTTACGTGCCCGCCTGCGTCGGCATCATTCCGCAGCGCATTCAGGAATACATCGTCGCGAGCGGAGGGCTCAGCGGTACGGCGTTGCTGGCGCACTTTGGCGGGCCGCCCTTCGGCTACACGGCCAACGTCGTCAAGGCCTGCGTCGCGGGCCTGCTGCGTGCGACCCGTGTGCGTATTCAGCCTGACGGAGGCAATGAGATCACGGCCATCCGCGATGCGGGCGTGCGCGACCTGTTCGACAAGGACAGGGAGTTCAAGCGCGCCACGGTGTTTCCAGGCGGTGCCGACGACATCGGCCCTCCTGCTCGCGCAAGGATCTGCAAGTTCTTCGAAGAGTCGCTCGGGCTGGCGTTGGATCGGGAAGATCATGCAATCGCCGACGCGGTGCTTCGCCATTTTCCGACCTTCGCTCAGCAGCTCCGGAGCGTCGAAGGCAAGCTGCGCCAGCTTCCAGGCGCACCGCAAGGGCCGGCTGTGTTCCGCGAACTTGGGGATGCGCTCGAGCAGTGCATTGGCATCTGCCGGCAGACCAAACCGACGGTCAAGCTCGTAAAGAAGCACCTGGACGTGCTCCGCGACGGCGTGCAGAAGATTCAGATGTACGACGCCGAGCTGACCCCTCAGGCCATCCGTGCCGTGGGCGACGCGTATACGACATGGACCTACCAGTCGAGCCAGCTCGAGGCACTCGGCGTGTCCGCTTCGAACGTCGACGCGGCGGCGACACGCATCGCCACCCAGCTCGAGTCAGACAGGCCGTGGCGAGAGATATCCGCGCTCCAACCGGACGTCGACGAGATCCGCGCGGCGTACGCCTCCGAGCGGCGGCAGCGCCTCCAGGGACAGGAGCGGGCCGCAGAAGCTGCGCGTGCGCGCGTACGGCAGCGCCAGGGATTCAGTACCCTCTCCGCGGACGATGCCCACCAGGTGCTCCGCCCCCTGGAGCAGGCGCTGACGAGCACAGACGCCGAAGCCGTGGCGCCCGCCTTGGCGGACCTTGATGAACCGTTCCAGGTCCGTCTTCGCCGGGCGGAAGACGACGCGAACGAGAGGTTGGATGCCATTCTGAGCCAGGCGAACGACACGCTCATCACGCCCGTAGACCTCGCTCTGCAGAATCGCGAGCTCTCGACGGAGGCCGATGTGGAGGCCCTCGTGAACGAGATTCGTACCCGGCTTCTAGAGCAGATCCGTGGTGGTTCACGTGTGCGGCTGCGGTGAATGGCGTCGCATCTCAGCGCGAGTAGTGGCCTGTTTCCAATGGCTTGCAGTTTGTACTCGTGTAAGGAAAAATGTTTTTCCTTACGAGGGTCTTCATGAGCTGGGGTTTCTACGGACGTGAGCAGGAGTTGGGACGCCTTCGGGACATTCTCGCCAGAAATCGTTGGTTCTTCGTCCGCGTCACAGGCCGTCGTCGCATCGGGAAGACCACCCTGGTGCAGCAGGCGCTCCAGGCGATGCCCGCGCGACCGGTGTTTTACGTCCAGATTCCGGATTCTGGCCCGGCCGGCGTCCTGTCGGCCGTTCACGGCGCGATGGACACGTT
>JBEBGB010000326.1:0-5737 GCA_040081675.1 Vicinamibacterales bacterium | reverse complement strand
CAGCGATCGCGGGCGAGGCCGTGATTGCTGCACCGGTGTCGAACTCCCACAGCTTCCGGCCCGATGCGGCGTCGAGTACGTAGAAGCGGTTGTCGCTGGATCCGATGTAGACGCGGCCGCCGGCGACGACCGGCGACGAGTCGACGCGGGCGCGGGTCGCAAACGACCACACCGGCTTTCCCGTGCCGGCGTCGAGCGCATGCACGATCTTGTCGCGTCCTCCCAGAATGACCTTCCCTTCGTACAGCGCCGGCGACGAGTAGAACGGGAACTGACGATCGGGATCCGAGAAGCGCCACAGGATCTTCCGCGCTTTCAAGTCGAGCGCCAGCACTTCGTTCTCGAACGTGCCGAAGTACGCGCGGTCGCCCGCGAAAACGGGCGACGCGCCGGTGTTCGCCGAGAACTCGATCTGATACAGCTCACGCCCGTCGGTGATGCGAAGCGCCCTGAAGATGCCGTCGCAACCTGCCACGAACGTGAGACCGTCCTGCACGGGCGGCGTCGCGTGAACCTGACCGTTGGTCAGCACTTTCCAGCGCACGCGACCGGTCCGCGCATCCAGGGCGTAGAAGTTTCCGTCGTACGATCCGAACAGCACCGCGCCGTCCACGACGCGCGGCGACGACCTGATCTCGGAGCCGGTCCTGAACGTCCAGAGCGCTTTGCCGTCGGAGGCGTTGACCGCGTGCATGAATCCGCCGAGATCGCCGATGTACACGACACCGTTGACGACAGTAGGCGACGATTCACCGATCAGGTTGTCCGCTGTCTTGTACTTCCATTTGACGCGCCCGGTTGCCAGGTCGAGCGCGACGAGATCGCCGTCACCGCCGCCGACATACACAACGCCGTCCACGATCGCCGCAGACGATTCGACTGTCTCGCCCGCATCGTAGGACCACAGGAGCTTGAGCGTGGCGGGTGGCGTGCTGGCGGACAAGCCGTACTGCTTCGGACCGCCGCGGAAGCTGCGCCACTCCTCCCCGGGTGACACAGTGCCTGCCGCGGGCTGCTGCGCGACCAGTGCCGGCACGATGGAAATCACCAGCGCCGCGCGAAGCAGCCACGGGGTCATTTCACCGCCAGCGCGAACAACTGTGTGCGGTTGTTGAGGAACAGCGCGCCGTTTGCCGGCACGACGGTGCCGTAGACGGCGGTGCCCATGTTCATCTCGTGCAGCACCTTCAGCTCTTTACCTGCCTGCAGCACGACCACGTCGCCATCCTCGTCACCGAGGTACACGCGGCCATCGAGCACGAACGGTGACGACCAGACGGCAGCCAGCACATCGTGGACCCAGTATTCCTGACCAGTCGCTGCGTCGAGGCAATGCAGGTAGCCGCTGAAGTCCGCCACATACACCAGCCCGTCGACGACGGCGGCCGTGGAGATCATTCGGCGGATCTTGTCGAACTGCCAGATGCGACCGGACTGCGTGATGTCGCCTCGCTTGGTGGCATCGATGGCGTAGAAGTGCCCGACGCCCTCACCATGTTCAGGGTCCTGCCCGTTGCCGATGTAGACCCTGTTCTCGTGGATGACCGGTGTCGCAATCAACTCGTTGCGCGTGCGCGGCCAGACTGCGTCCTTCGGATTGGTGTCGAACTCCCACAGCTTCTTGCCCGTTTCGGCTTCATAGCCGCGGACCCATCCATCTCCCTGCGCGGAGACGGTCTGCAGGACGCCGCCAATGGTTCCCACGGCGGGCGTCGACCACTGTCCGTGCAGAATGCGATCGTCGACCGAGTTGTCTTCCCACACCAGTTTCCCGGTGTTCTTGTCGATGGCGATGACGGCCGGTGCGCGGGGTGACGGGATGTTGACGTGGCTCTCGTCCTGCCCGTTCGAGGTGGACACGAAGAGCAGGTTGCCGTGAACCGCGGGCGACGAGTTCGACATGTTGTGCGGATACGAGCCGACCTCCTCCATCATGTCGAACGACCAGATCACGTCGGCATCGAACTGGCCGGTGAGCTTCTCGTCCTTCATCGGGCCGTCGTTCTCGTTGTCGCGAAACCCGTCGACGTCCAGGCAGAAGACCACGCCGCGATTGCTCGTGTAGTACAGCCGCCGGTTCTCGATGAGTGGAGAAGAGGCCACACCCTGGAACGGCCAGTCGTTGGCACGTCCCGATTCGAGCTTGATGTGCGTCTGCTGCCAGAGGAACTCGCCGTTCGACTCACGGAAGGCCATGAGCACGCCGCGGTCGCCGCCCTGGGCCTTGTCGCGAACGAGTTCGTTGTTCGTGCCGACGAAAACCATGCCGTCCGAGACGACGGGATTGCCGTAACTCTGCGATCCGAGATCGGCCACCCATTTGATGTTCTTCTTCGTCTTGACGTCCCATTCGATCGGCAGACCCTTCATGGTCGACACCATGTTGCGGTCCGGTGTTCCGCCCCACATGGGCCAGTTGCCTGAGCCGGGATCGCCTGCTGACAGGCGTGCTGGTTCGTGACTGAGCGTCAGCAGCGCGACGGCCGCAATGGATGTCAGGACGCTGCGCCGCGTCGGCCGCGGACTCGGGAGTGAACGATGTATGACAGTCATGGTCTAATTCTTTGTCAGCGACAAGTTGTCGACGTACGCACCGAACTGCGCATCGATGAACAGACCCGGTGCGCCCTGATGATTGCCGATCGGATCGACCTTCTCGATGCTCCAGGTCTGCGGCTCCGCTTCTCCGACTGCCCACGCCTTGCCTTGTGCCCGCACCTGCCCGTTGGGCAGGTTCTCGACGCGCAGCTTGAGCCGATACCAGATGTCCGGCTTCCAGGCGAACGGAACCGTGACCGTCCGCGTGGTCTCCGGCTCCCAAGGCTCGATCTTGAGGCGTTGCGAGCTGCCGTACAGCACGAGCGAATAGCGCTGGGCGGTGATGCCGATATCGCCCATCTGTCGCCGCCTCGTGGCGGCCCGGACGTCGGCTTCGAACGTGTAATCGGACCAGGTGACCGGTCCGATGAACGAGCGAATGCGCTTGAAGATCGTCTCATCCGGCGGCTTCTGGAGCACTTTCTGACCGTCGAGCGTCGTGACCGCCATCTTGCCGGCTACGGCATTGACCCAACCCGGGGGCACTGCCGCGTCAGCATACGCCTCGAAGGTTTCCTTCCACGGAAGCGGGTGCACGACGCGGATGCGCGCCTGGCCAGTGAGCGACCCGACGGCGGCTTTCACCAGGCCGGCCTGCTCCACGGGATCTGACGCCACGGTGAAGGTGCCCGCCGCCACTGTGCCCTTGAGGCCGTCGAGTGACCAGGCGGCCGCGGGCTCGTCGCGCAGATACCGGCCCTTGTCGTCGAACAGCCGCGCCGTGAGCGTGACCTTCTGACCCGGTTCAGCGACCACTTCGGTCGGCGACACCTGCACGTGCGCGGGTGCTCCCTCGCCTCGAACAACGGGCTCGTCGATGGCGAACCCTGTCGGCGAAGTCGGGCGCCTCGCGCCAATCGCGTACACGGCATCGCTCGAGACGAAGAAGATGCGTCCGCGCGAGATCGCGGCGCCGGCCAGGATCTGCTCCGGCGTGCCTTCGGATCCGCAGCAGCTGTTCGTGCTCACCGGCAGTTCCACGGTGCTCAGGATTTCGCCCCGGTCAACACGCGGTCGCACGATGTAGAACTTGCCGTTGTCGGTGCCGACGAAGATCTTGCCGTCGGCCATGACGGGTGGCGCCTTCTGGGCCGTGCCAAGTGGGAGCTCCCACAACGCGGTGCCACGCTCGATCTCGTACGCGTGCATCGTGGAGCCGCCGTCGATCTGATACAGGCGCGTTCCGTCGACCAGCGGCGCCGAGTAGCCGAACTCGATCCCTTTCACGGCCCACTGCGTGGTTTTGATGTCCCCTGCCTGCCCGCCGTCGAGCGCGGCCAGCAGGCCGAGCGCATTGCCCTCGGTGTTCTCGTCGCCGTGCGACACGAGCACCGTGTTGTTCTTCACGGCGACGCCGGTGTTGATGGCGCGCTTCGAGGCGACGAAGCTCCAGACCTTCTCACCGGTCTGCGGCTTGATCGCGTGAATGCCGCCGTCGCCGAGGCCGGCAATCAGCAACCGCATCCCGTTGATCGTGGCGATGAGGGGCGAGGCGTACGCCGTGTCGTACGGCCGCCCGCCAGGGTTCGATACGTACACGACGTCGCCAGTGCGCTTGTCCAAGGCGATCAGCCGATGCGTGCGGTTCGCAGACGTGCCCCAGTTGGACACCGCGGCGCTGACGATCACGAGATTGCCGTCGACCACGGGCGACATCGTGCGTCCGCCGTGAGTGGTGAACGCCGCCCACTCCTCGCCAATCGACCGCGACCACAAGAGCTTCCCATCGCGCGAGAGTGCGATGGCTTCAGCGCCGCCGCTCAGCGCGTAGATGTTGCCCGTCTCGGGGTCGGCCGCGGGCGACGCCCAGCCGATGCGGTGCGGCGGGACGTCGCTCTGGAAGATGTTGAACTTGTATTCCCACACGGGGCGTCCGGTGTCGGCGTCGAGCGCCATCACGCGCTCCTGCAGATTGGTGCCGCGCCCGGATGGGTTTTGCAGATACACCCGGTTCCCCAGGACGACCGGAGCCGAGCGACCGCCGTACGGCGCGCGCCAGAGAAAATTTTCGCCGTTCAGCGCCCACTTCTCGAGAAGCGCTGTCTCGCGCGAGGTGCCGTCGCGAAGCGGTCCTCGCATCTCCGGCCAGTCGCCAATCGCCACGCGGCGCGGACCCTGCGCCGAGAGCGATGCACCAATGACTGTTGCACCGAGGAGCGTCGCGACCGCTGCGCGTGTGAATGCCTGTCTCATGGCCATGCCTGTGAGCCTCTCGATGATCTACGGTCCGTGCTCCAGCCGCGTTTACTCCAACGCCCGGAACAGCCGCTCGGCGACGTGCCTGCGAGGTATTCTAGCCGTCTGGGGGGGCAGTGCTCATGAAACGCAGGACCGCGGTTCTCGTCGTCGCCACCGCCGTGATGGCAAGCTCGGCTCTCGTGCCCACGCTGCGCGCCGACTGGGCGCAGTGGCGCGGGCCCAACCGCACCGGCGTGTCGACCGCCACCGGTCTCCTCCAGCAGTGGCCGCCGAACGGGCCGCCCCAGGTGTGGACGACGGAGGGCCTCGGGGGCGGCTATGGGTCGCTGGCCCTCGCGAGCGACCGCGCGTTCGTGCAAGGCTCGAGGAGTCGCCAGAGCATTGTGTCCGCCGTGAGCCTCGCCGACGGACGCAGCCTGTGGTCCAAAGGCATTGGCCCGGCTGGCGAGAACGACCGTGGCTCTGGCCCACGCAGCACGCCGACCATCGATGGCGACCGCCTGTATGTCCTGACCGAGACGGGCGACCTGGCCTGCTTGAAGCACGACGGCACCATGGTGTGGCAGCGCAACATCCTGCGGGAGTTCGGCGGGCGCAACATCTCGTGGCTGCTCAGCGAATCGCCGTTGGTCGATGGCAGCCGCGTGATCGTCTCGCCCGGCGGCCGAAACGCTGGCATCGTCGCGCTCGACAAGATGACGGGCGCCACGGTGTGGACCAGCCGCGAGCTCAGCGACGAAGCGGGCTACGCCTCGGCCATCGTTGCGGATGTTCAAGGCGTTCGCACGCTCATGACCTACACGGCAGAGGGCGGCGTCGGCGTGCGCGCGTCGGACGGGAAACTGATGTGGCGGGTCCGCGAGGTCGCCAACAACACGGCCAACATTGCCACGCCGGTGTTCTTCGACAACAAAGTGTTCTACACGTCGGGCTACGGCAC
>JBEBGB010000325.1:0-5742 GCA_040081675.1 Vicinamibacterales bacterium | reverse complement strand
GTCTCGCCGGGCGCCGCCGAACACGGCGTCGAACCGATGCGTTTGTATCGCGTGCAGCAGCGGAACGGTCTGAATCTGATTTCGCGATGCCCTGGGACCGGTCGGATCGGTCACCAGTCCCTCCGCAATGGCGTCTTCGACTGACGCGACGACCAGACGTGCGCCAAGTTCCGCGACGCGCCGGTCACGATAGTCCATCACCTCGGGGAAGTTGTGCCCGGTGTCGACGTGCATCAGCGGAAAAGGGATTTTCGACGGAAAGAATGCCCTCTCGGCAATCCGCAGCATGACGATGGAGTCTTTGCCACCGGAGAACAGCAGCACGGGTCGTTCGAACTCGGCGACAACCTCACGCATGATGTGCACGGCCTCGGCTTCGAGCGCAGCCAGATGGTCGTAACTCGGGGACATGCTGGGATGGTCAGTGCCGATCGGCGTGCGATTCACAACTGCGGACATTGGTATCCGTACGAAGCAGAAACACGAAAGCCCGGGACGACGCCCGGGCTCTGAGTCGGTGACCCGACGAGACGAGAACCAACGATATGTATCAACGAACAGTCCGCCAAGTCAACCACACTGACGCGTCACTCGGCCTGAACCGCTCGGACGCCGACATATGCCGGCGCACCAGGCACCGCGTCGGCGTGCGAGTCGTTCTTGCTGATGGAGAAGAAGCGATAGAGCAAGAAGGCGTCGAGAACGATGACCCCGAGCAGCAGCAGGTAGGCGCTGTTGGACGGCACAAGCTTCAGGTCGTGAATCAGCTTCGACAAGCCGAACGCCACGACCCACGCGTCGAAGCTCATGCAAATGCGGCGGAAGGTTTCCGGCTTCATCTGCTTGATGATTTGCGCGCCGATGGGTACACCAATCGCCACGCTCGGCACGATCCACGGCACAAGGCCAAAGCTCGGTGCCGTGAACAACCCGGCGTAGGTGTATGCCACTGCGGTCATTGACGACTCCGCCAGGCGCACCAACCCGAGTGCCGCGCGGAACTCGCGCTTCTCGAGACCCTGGTTGTTGAGCGCGATCGCCAGCGGCGGCCCCGAGATGGTCGTCACCGAATAGAGGACGCCGACGCCAGCGCCGAACGCCAGTCCGGCCGCACGTTCAGCCTTGATCGGTCGTCTGAAGCCCGCCGCCTGCAACAGGATGAGTGGGAGCAGCGCGATGAACGTATAGAGCTTCAGCCAATCGGGACTGACGCTCGACACCATCATCGTGCCGGCCAGCACGCCGGGCACAAGGCCGAGAATCATCGGGGCGACGCGGCGCCACACGGCTGGCAGTGATGCGCGATTCACCCACAGGACGTAGGCGTTAAGCGGCACCTCGATGATGATGAGCGCCGGGTTCAGCAGTCGGTTCGATAGAAACAGCAGCGCCAGCGGTACGGTGATCGACGAGAACCCGTACCCAAGGGCTCCGTTCACGGTGGCTGCGAGGAGCGTGATCGCTCCGAGCCAAAGCATCTGTTCGTTCATGGTTGCTACTACGCCTCTCCCAGTGATGTGACATCGTGGTGGTCAGCCGAGGACTGACCGGGAGAAGCGGAACGCCTGAAGGATGGAACTTATCTGAGGGTGCCTCTCACCGGTCTGTCGTCGGCCCGATACACGCGCAGCTACACACCTGCGCGCGACACGGACAACAACAGCACATGTGACAGGACACTGAGGGCGATTATTCTTGAGCGCCCACCTGGAAGTCAAGCCGCAAGCGTGACATACAGCCAGCCGTCGACTCTCGCTGTCAGGTCAGCCGTCGACTCTGCGCTATCAGGTTTGATCCTGCACCCTCGTCCTCAGACCGCGACAGCAGATGTGCGAGCCCGGTGACACTTCCGCGACCCGCGCCCCAAATCCCCGCACAAAGCCATCGCGCTGGCTGGCACGGTCGTTGCGCTCGAAGCTCTCGCGCAAGCCTGACCAGGAGTTTCCCGTGCGGACACATTTTCGGTTCGTCGTTCTGTTGTTCTCGCTGGCCATTGTGGCGATGCCAGGCCCAGTTTCCGCTCAGTGGCGCTACCCTCCCCTTTATCCACCCTACGGCGGCTATCGATACGCCATGCCGGAGAGCAATCTCCGCATCAACGTCGCGCCGAAGGACGCGCTGGTGTACGTCGACGGTTACTTCGCCGGCAAGGTCGACGACTTCAACGGCAAGTTCCAGCGGCTGCACGTCGAGCCAGGTGAGCACGAGATCACGATCTATCTCGAGGGCTACCGGTCTCTGAAGCAGCGGCTTTATCTCAGCGTCAACGCCACGAGGACGATCGACGGCACGCTCGACAAGCTGCCGGCCGGGCAACCGTCCGATCCGCAGCCTGAGCCGTCAGATCGCGACCGCGACCGGCTGGATCGTCCAGACGATGGCTATCGGCCGCCGCCACGCGGTCCAGTCACACGTCGAGCGCCGGTCGAACCACCGCCGCCACGGCGCGCGCCGGCGCCGAGGGCGGAGTCGAGCGCGTCTTCGAGGTTTGCATCGCTCTCGATTCGCGTGCAGCCGTCCGGAGGAGTGGTCCGCATAGACGGCGAACGGTGGGATGGTCCCTCATCGAATGACGAGCGGCTGATTGTGCAGGTGACTGAGGGTCACCATGTCATCGAGGTCGAGCGCGACGGGTACGAGCGATTCACCACCGAACTGGACGTCCGCCAGGGCGAGACGACACCGGTGAACATCAACCTGCGCCGGCGGTGACGGGCCTTCAGCGAAACGCCCTGACAAACCGTCGAGACGGGCCGTGCGCGCCGCGTTTCGCTGGCGGCTTTCGGACAGCGCTTTCTGGCCCCGCTCCGCGGGGCGGCCATCTTCTGTCGCCGGCTGAAGCGCGTCAATCGTGACAATCGCGGCCATAGAAGATGGCTCGCTCTCCTGGGACGGGATGCTGGGGCGGTAAGCGCCCCACTCCCGGCGGCGCGTATAATCCGGCCTGATGCAGCCATTCATTCGCGCCCGAGGCAATCATCTGGGTAGCAGTGTCCGCGGCCTTCTCGTCGCGGGCCTTCTCGGCGTCGCCGTGTCGGCACAGGCTCCCCAACCAGCGGGGCCAAGCCTCGCGCTGCAGGATCGCATCCCGCTCGACGCCGCGGTGCGCACCGGCACACTGCCGAACGGACTGCGCTACTTCGTGCGCCCGAATCCTCGCCCGGCGAACCGGGTGACGCTCAGACTCGCTGTCAAAGCAGGGTCACTCTACGAGGCCGACGATCAGCAGGGCCTGGCCCATCTGATCGAACACATGGCCTTCAACGGAAGCACACACTTCAAGCCTGGCGAACTCGTGTCGTACTTCGAGTCGGTGGGCGCACGGCTCGGCCCGCACGTCAACGCGTACACGAGCTTTGACGAGACGGTCTACATGCTCGACCTTCCAACCGATTCGAAGGAGGTTGTGGCGAAGGGCATTCAGGCGCTCGCCGATTTTGCCGGTGGCTTGACGCTCAGCCAGGAAGAAGTCGACAAGGAGCGCGGCGTCGTCGTCGAGGAGTGGCGAGGTCGCCTCGGCGCGGCTTCCCGTGTTCGCGACACCCAGGCGCCGGTGCTGTTCTACAAGTCGCGCTATGCGGAGCGATCGCCCATCGGCAAGCCAGAGGTCATCCGCAACGCACCAGTGCAGCGGCTGCGCGATTTCTACGACACGTGGTACCGCCCCGAACGAATTGCCGTTGTCATCGTCGGAGACGTGAAGCCCGAAGACCTTGAAGCGAACATTCGTGACGCGTTTGGTCCGCTGCGCGACAGGACCGCCGCAGCTCCCTTGCCGGACAACGCGGTGCCCCTTCACACAGAAGATCTCGTCAGCGT
Organism: Vicinamibacterales bacterium; assembly: GCA_040081675.1. Taxonomy (GTDB): domain Bacteria; phylum Acidobacteriota; class Vicinamibacteria; order Vicinamibacterales; family CAVVIG01; genus CAVVIG01. The sequence goes on along the minus strand of JBEBGB010000325.1, from coordinate 1,923 downwards.
CGTGTCCGACCCCGAAGTGACCTCGTCTTCGGTGCAGATCCTTCACAAGCGACCTGCCGAAACCGACGACACCGTCGGCGACTATCGCCGGTCCATCGTCAGCAGCTTGTTCTCGCGCATGCTGAACGATCGCTTCACTGAACTCGCCAGAAAGCCTGATGCGAAGTTCCTTGGTGCCGGCGGTGGCGGCGGGTCGCTCAGTCCCACGGTCGACACATTCGGACTGAATGCACGTGTGCAGGACGGTGGAATCGCTGAAGGCTTGACGGCGCTCCGAATCGAAGCGCGCCGAGTCCTGCAATACGGCTTCGCGCAGTCCGAACTCGAACGCGCGAAGCTCTCGGTCCGCTCCTCGTACGAACGCGGCTACAACGAGCGCGACAAGAACGAGAGCCCGTCGTACGCGCAGGAATATCTCAGCTACTTTCTCAACGGCGAGCCGAGCCCAGGTATCGAGTATGAGTACCGGCTGGTGCAGCAGGTCCTGCCCACGATCACGTTGAGCGACGTCACCACGTTGGCCACACAGCGCCTCGGAGGCGAGGGCGAGGTGGTGCTGGCCGTGACACCTCAGAAGGACTCGGTGAAGGTGCCCCAGGAAACCGACATTCGAGCGGCACTCGCTGCCGCCGAGCGCGTGGGCCTGACTCCGTGGACCGACTCGAGCACCACGCGGGCGCTCATCGAGAAGGCGCCGCAGCCGGGACGCGTTGAATCGCGTCGGGAGCTTGCCGACATCGGCGTCACGGTCGTGAAGTTCTCGAACGGCGTCGAGGCCTGGTTGAAACCGACCGACTTCAAGAACGACCAGGTCGTGTTCACGATGTACGCGCAGGGCGGGTCTTCGCTCGCATCAAAGGACGACTACCTCCAGTCGGCCTTTGCCACGAACTACATCGGACTGTCGGGCGTTGGGGGCATCAAGGCGCTCGACCTCAGTAAGATGCTGGCTGGGAAGCTCGCCTCGTCGTCGCCGTTCATCTCGTCAGCCACGCACGGCGTCTCCGGTTCCGCGGCACCGGCGGAGCTCGAAACGGCGCTGCAGTTGCTCTACCTGGATGTCACCGCGCCCGGCGACGACCCGGACGCCTTCGGACTCATGCGTCGGCAGCTCGAAGCGGCGGTCGCGAATCGTGGCCGCAGTCCCGGCCAGGCGTTTGGCGAGAAGGTCGAAGCTATCAACACGTCGAACCATTTCACGTCCGAGCCGCTGACAGCCGAGAAACTGGCGACGCTCGATCGCGCGAAGATGCTTGCCTTCTACAAAGCACGCTTTGCGAACGCGGCGGACTTCACGCTCTTCATGGTCGGCGCTTTCAAAGTCGATACGGCGCTGCCGCTTCTCGAGAAATACGTCGGCAGCTTGCCTTCAACTGGCAGCAAGACGTCTGCGTTCAAGGACATCGGCGTCCGCTTCCCGACTGGCATTCAGAAGGCCGAGGTTCAGAAAGGTCGTGAGCCGCGCGCTCAGACGCTGGTCAGTTTCTTTGCCGATCCGTCCTTCGACCCGATCGAACAGGAGCGCGTGATTGCGGCGACCACGGTGTTCGAGACCGTGATGCGAGATGCCCTTCGCGAGGATCTCGGGCAGACCTACACGGTGTCTGTCGGACTCTCCCAGTCGCCCCCCCAGCGCGGCGACGGATACGTCGCCGTCCAGTTTGGAGCGGCGCCCGAGAACATCGCTGCGATGACGGACCGCGTGCTGAAGGAAGTGCAGAAGCTGCAGGCCGAGGGACCGTCAGCGGACTTCGTCGCCAAGGCCAAGGAGGGTGCCAAGCGGGACTACGAGACGGCTCTCAAGCAGAACCAGTACTGGCTGCGCCGGCTCCAGACCGTGCATCTACTCGGCGGCAATCCGACGGACATCATCACTCGCGCTCAGCGTATTGATAGCGTGACGCCGGCGTTGGTCCAGGATGT
>JBEBGB010000324.1:0-5746 GCA_040081675.1 Vicinamibacterales bacterium | reverse complement strand
TCCGCACGTCGTGTCGGCGCAGGGCGCGAAGGTGGATCTGACCGGCGCCTGGGAGTTCGCAACGCAGACCGACGCCGGGCCGGGCGCCCCGGCCGTGACTTTGAAGCAGGACGGCGAGAAGCTGACCGGTCACTACTCGTCGGCAACCCTCGGTGAAGCCGACCTGACAGGTACCGTTACAGGCAACGAATTCACCTTCAACTTCAGCGCCGACTTGCAGGGACAGGTGGTCCCCGTCACCTACAAGGGCACGATCGAAAGCGCCACGTCGCTCAAGGGCACGCTCGATCTGGCGGGCGGAATGGCGTCGGGCACTTTCACGGCGAAGAAGAAGTAGGCCACGTCCCACCAGACATCGCCCAGACCTCGCCGTTGAGGAACTCGTGGCGGATCTCAGACACCCCTTCCGCGGAGAGGTACTCGCCATACGTCGCCCCATCCGCCCACGGCGCTCATCCAGTAACCCGCCAGAAGAACAACCTGCCGTTGGTCAGCGCTCGCGGCAGCGAAAGGGCGTGTAGAATTCCGGGAACATCAACCGCGCTGCGTCCCCCCCGAATGCGGGACGCGTGCCTGGAGGTTCCGATGACATGCGGCAGCACCAAGGCAATCGTGCGGCTGTTGGCAGGCACGTTCGTGTTCGGACTGGTCTTCGGGGCATTCGCGGGCGCCCAGGACAGAATGCCGCCCATACCCGCCGACAAGCTGACACCGGCGCAGAAGAAGACTGTCGATGAATACAAGCAGGCACGCGGCGGGGAGCCCGGCGGCCCGTGGGCCGTGCTGACACGAAGTCCGGAGCTGATGTCGCGCACCCTGATGCTGAGCGACTACCTGCGCTTCAACAGCACGCTGCCGCCCAGACTGAGTGAATTCGTCATTCTCATGACCGCCCGGGAATGGGGTCAGAACTACGAGTGGAACGCTCATCACCCTCTCGCGGTCAAAGGCGGATTGAATCCCGAGGTCGCCAAAGCTGTCGCGGAAGGCCGTCGACCTGTGCAGATGGCGGAAGACGAGGCGAGCCTGTACGACCTCGTCCAGGAACTGCTCCACAATCGAACGGTCAGCGATTCCACCTACGCCAGGGCGGTGTCGAAGTTTGGCGAGCAGGCCGTCGTGGACGCGGTGAGCATCTCGGGCTACTACACCATGGTCGCGATGTTGCTCAACACCGCGCGTACGCCGCTTGGGCCCGGGGTCCCCGCGCCGCTGCCGGCCTTTCCGTAAGCCTCTTCAGGACGTCCCACGCGCGATATTGTCGGCGGATGCCAAGCATCGCGCCGACGCGCACATTTTGACTGCGTACAGCATCGGGACGCCGGGGCTGCGCTTCCCGACGTCTTTGAAATCGCCGGCGACCTGCATCAGCTTGTCGTAGAAGGCGCTCGGGTAGATGTGCGTGAAGACGTCAATTTTTCCGCATGTTATTTTGCGGCGGCCCGAAGATCGAAACAGGCCAGCACGGCGTCTGGCGTGTCGGTGTTCCGAACGTAGAGAAACCCGTCGGCGAGCGCCGGGGTGGCGCGAATCGTCGGTGGCAGAATCTGGGCCTGCGCGAGCGGCTTGAACGCCTGCGGTGTCGCGTTCGCGAGGACGAGCTCGCCGCCCTCACGAAGCACGAGCAGCTTGTCGCCCGCGAGCGTCACGGTGCCGGCCTTGAATTTGTCGACGCTCCACTGCACCTTGCCCGTATTCAGCTCCACTGCGCGAAGACTCGGGCCGTACTCCTGACGCCCGTGAAACCCATAGAGGAACCCGCCAAAGAACACGCTCGTCGCGTAGTGATTCGACATCACTTCGTCGGACGCCCACAGCTCGTGTAGCTCGTTGCCCGAGAGACGCATGGCAGCCGCGCCCGTCTCGTACGCCGCCGAGATGAAGATGAGGTCGCCGATGACGAGCGGCGTCGCGGTGTTGACCGACGAGGCGCTTCGCGATCGCCACATGCGCTCGAAGAGGACACGGCCGGTCGCCGGATCGATCCCCACCAGACCGCGGCGCGTCAGGAACACAGCCACCCGCTTTCCGCCGAGCGTCGCGCCGACCGGCGAGGAGTAGCTGGCTTCGTGATTGGTGGCGGTCCACAGAATCGCGCCGGTGTCGGCACTGAACGCGACGATACCGGCGGCCTTTTCGCCGTCGGTGCCGCCGATATTGGCGATGACGCGGCCGTCTTCGACGAGCGGCGAACCGGCGGCGCCGAAGAATCCCTTGCGAACGGCGAACCGGCGCATGGTGTCGACACTCCAGATCTTCTTTCCCGTCGCGAGATCGACGGCGTGCAGTTGTCCTTCAGCGCCGAACGTGAAGACCCGGTTGTTGGCAACAACCGGAACTGCCCGCGGACCATCGTCGAATCCGAAATCGTCGCGGTATGTGGTGGGGTAGGCGTAGTGCCAGCGAGGATCGCCCGTGCGTGCGTCGAGCGCGTCGACGACTTCCTCACGCCCGACGCGATGGAACTGGATAAGTCGATCGCCGGCGACGACGGGACCGGCGAAGCCCCGACCGATCGGTTTTTGCCACACCTTGCGCGGACCGCCGGCGGGCCATGACGAGGCCAGCGCGGGACCGGTGTAGACGCCGTTTCGCTGCGGCCCGAGAAACTGCGGCCAGTCGGCGGCCACCACGGCCACTCCAGTCATGAGCAGGCAGGCGAGTTGAAGGCCACACCTTGCACGCATGGGTGGACGATACCATGCTGGAGGCGAGGGCTTGGGGCTGGGGGCTGGGGCTACAATGCGGTCGTCATGAACCGTCGCATCTCGTTCGGGCTCTCCTCGATGCTTGCCGAGGCGCTTGGCAACAAGGCGAGCGCGCGCGAACACATCAAGGCCGCCGCCGACGAGCGGTTCGCGATGGGCGGCTACATGCATTCCGTCGCCAAGATCCATCTCGCCCGCCTGTTGCGAGGTGGCTAGCGTCCCGAGTCAGAAGTTCGGTGACAAATATTCCGGGCGCGGCGCCCGGATCGCAAGGCGCGAAGAGTGAGCTTATTGGGCATAAGTGAGCGATGAGCAACACAGCGAGGCGGGATGCCCCGCCCGGAATATGTCGACGAACTTCGGACTCGGGACACTAGCATGCCTTCGTGGCGCGTCTCTCTCGTCGCCGTCTTGTGCTGCCTCGCGTTGGCTTCGCTTCATGCCGAGGACTGGCCCGCGTTCCGCGGCCCCACGGGGCAGGGGCATTCCTCGGAGCGGGGTCTGCCATTCGAATGGAGCGAGTCGCAGAACGTGGTGTGGAAGACGCGCGTGCCGGGTTCCGGCTGGTCCTCGCCGGCGGTGGCCGGCGGTCGCGTGTGGCTGACAACGGCGGTGAAAGATCGCGGGAGTTCGCTGCGGGTGCTCGCCTTCGACGTCGAGAGCGGACGCGAGGTCGTGAACAGGGAAGTCTTTCCGGCCAGGAACGCCGATCCGCTCAATGCCAAGAACACACTGGCGTCGCCGACACCGATCGTTGACGGCAATCGCGTTTTTGTGCACTTCGGCGCGGACGGGACCGCCGCCCTCACGACCGCGGGCGAGGTTGTCTGGAAGATCCGCCTGTCGTACGACTCGCAGCACGGCAGCGGCGGATCGCCCGTGCTCTATCACGACCTGCTGATTGTCAGCTGCGACGGCAGCGATAGCTCGTTCGTGGCGGCCATCGACAAAGAGACCGGCAAGATCCGGTGGAAGACATCGCGCCGCCAGCCGTGGGACCAGGCGTATACGACGCCGCTCGTCATTCGCGTGGGCGATCGTGATCAACTGGTCAGCGTCGGCGCGTATCGGGCCACCGCCTACGATCCAGAAACGGGCAAGGAGATCTGGCGTGTGAGCTACGCCGACGGGTTCAGCAACGTTCCCGGTCCGGTGTTCGGTCACGGATTTGTCTACATCGCCACGGGATTTCAGCAGCCATCGCTCTTGGCCGTGCGCGCCGATGGCACGGGCGATGTCACAAAGACCCACGTCGCGTGGACCCTGCGACGCAGCGTGCCGCTGACGCCCTCGCCTCTCCTCGTTGGCGACGAGCTGTATCTCGTGAACGATGGCGGCATCGCATCCTGCGTCGACGCGAAGACCGGGGCGATGCTCTGGCAGCAACGTTTGGACGGCACCTTCTCGGCGTCGCCGATCTTCGCCGACGGCCGGATCTACTTTCTTAGCGAGGACGGCGTGGCAACGGTCATCGCCCCGGGAAAAGAATTCCGCAGGCTCGCCACGAGCGCACTCGACGGCGCAACGCTCGCATCAATGGCCGTGTCGAGCGGATCGATCTTCATCCGCACGCACAGTCACCTCTACCGCATCGCACAGAAGTGATCTGAGCGACTTTCAGGTCTCGATCAGCCGCTCACCAGCCGCGCAAGCGCTGCCCGCCGCGCCACACTCAGACGACAGCGACTTTGACGTTGTGGATCGGAGGCAGCGAATCGAACAGACATTCCCACTGCTCGCCACCCTCCCGCCCCATCCAGAGCTGACCGTTTGTTGTGCCGAAATAGAGCGCCGGTTCTTTGCAACCGTCGACGTCCATCGCGTCTCGCAGAATGGTGAAGTAGCTCTGCTTCTTCGGGAGTCCTCGCGCGAGCCGGCTCCAGGAGTTGCCGCCATTCTCGCTGCGCCACACGGCGGGCGCGCCGCCCGGACATGACCGAGTCGAGGGCTCGAGCGGCATGACATACACGGTGTCGGCATTGTGCGGATGAACGACGATCGGGAATCCGAAGTCGGACGGCAGACCCACGGCAATCGATCGCCACGTGTGCCCGTGATCGTCGCTGCGCAGCACGCCGATGTCGGGCCGTGGCCCGCCAGGCCCGGTCCAGTCTGCCCAGCCACCATGGTTCTGCATATACAACCGACCGGGTGCAGCGTCGTGGCGCGCAATCTTGTGGACGCACTGGCCGAACTCGGGATAGGGATCGGGGGCGAAGCCTGCACCGATACCCGTGTTGGACGCGTTGAAGGTCTCGCCTCCGTCTTCGCTCAGATAGTGGCCGCCAGTCGAGATGCCGAGGTGCACGCGATTGCCGTCGCGAATGATCGTGTGCATGCACATACCGCCGGCGCCGGGCTGCCACTTGCGCGCGTGCTCATGATTGCTGATGCCGGGCATCATCTCCCACGAATCGCCGCCGTCTCGGCTTCTGAACAACGACGCGGGTTCGACGCCGCACCATAGTTCCTTCTTGCCGTTGCCTGCCTCGAGCGACCAGATATTCGCGAGCGCGCGACCGTCTTCCTTCGGGAACGCGGGCGCCGACTTGGTTTCCTTGAACGACTTCCCCAGATCCGTTGACCGCAACACCTTCATGCCGAAGAACGGATTGCAACTCGAGGCGTACAGGCGCGGCGTGCCACGCGTGTCGATGAGGGTCGAGTACACGGGGATGCCTGGCCCGAAGGGTCCGCGTAGCGCGAAACTGCGCCGCGACTTTCCGGACTCGAGCACGAACGCACCCTTCCTGGTGCCAATTGTGAGCATGACGCGATCCGCCACTTCAACCTCCCGAGACTGCCGGCAATATCGTGACGACGTCGCCCGAGGACAGGGCTGTGTTGATCCCGTCGAGGTCGCGCACGTTGTCTACGTTCACAAAGACGTTCAGGTGCCGGCGCACCGCGCCCGTCTCGTCACACACATTGCGATACAACGCCGGCTCGCTTCGCTCGAGAGCCTCGAGTGTGGCGCGCACGTTGTGCGCGGACATCGAGAGTTCCGCGGCGCCGCCGCAATACACGCGCAGCGGGCC
>JBEBGB010001150.1:0-1401 GCA_040081675.1 Vicinamibacterales bacterium | reverse complement strand
TCGTCACCGGTCGAACAACAGCTCGTGTTCGATCCACGCAATGACCTCGGGAACCCCTTCACCGGTCTTGAGATTCGTGAACACCACGGGACGCTGCCCACGGACTGCCGCCGCGTCGCGAGCCATCACCGCGAGGCTCGCACCGACGTGCGGCGCCAGATCGGTCTTGTTGATGACGAGCAGATCAGACCGCGTGACCCCGGGACCGCCCTTGCGCGGCACCTTGTCGCCGCCAGCGACGTCGATGACGTAAATCGACGCGTCAACCAACTCAGGGCTGAAGCTCGCGGCCAGGTTGTCGCCGCCGCTCTCGAGCAGCAGGAGATCCAGTTCAGGAAAGCGACGGCTCAGGGCCTCGAGCGCGTCGAGGTTCATCGACGCGTCTTCGCGAATCGCGGTGTGCGGACAGCCGCCCGTCTGCACGCCGACGATGCGATCGGGAGCGAGCGCCTCGCTGCGCACCAGGAACTCCATGTCTTCCTTGGTGAAGATATCGTTGGTGACCACGGCAAGCTCGTACCGGTCGCGCATGCGTTTGCACAATGTGTCGACGAGCGCAGTCTTGCCGGATCCAACGGGTCCGCCTACGCCGAGACGCACAGCGGAGGTGCGTTTCATGACCGGAACAGCCGTGAGTGCACGTACTGGTGGCTCATTGCCGCAACTTCCATCACTGGTGCAAACGACCGCGGCGGCTCGAGGCTCGACACAATGCTCGAGACTCGAGCAGGAACCGTTCCAAGTACTTCGGCCAGCAGTGCGTGAGCCTCGTGCTGTCCAATCGACATGAGACGCATCGCAGCCGACACCGTGGCCGCCAACCTCGCGTAGCAATACGACTCGAGTGCGTCCTCGACTGACGCCCCCGAAGCCGCACATACCACACCGAATGCCACGGGGAAGGTATAGCGCGTTCGTGCCTCGATGGCCGCCTGCACGAGCGACGAGGGCCTGATGTGCTGCCAGGTGGCCAGCAGACGAGTCCCCATCGATCGAGACGCGTTTCGTCCCGATGCAGATCCGCGTAGCGCATCCATCTCAGCGTCGATCACAGCCAGTGCGACGAAGTCGTTCGCAACCGCGGCCGCATGCGCATCACGAACCGCTGGACCTTCAGCGTCCGTCAACGTCACGACCAACGTTGCCGCGAGCCAGCTTCTGAGATCAGAGCCGGACACAACGGCGCCAGAGGACACGGCTGTTTCGAGGCCGTCAGAATGCGCGAACGAGCCAAGCGGAAACAGGCTGTCGCACAGGTGCAGCAGCGAAAGCCTGGCGAGACTCGACTCAGCGCTCATCGTGATGCCCCGGAGCCCGAGACACTGGCGTGAAGGCGCGTTGCTCGCGCGTGAAAGGAATCGCGTGATACGTCAGCACCTGCTCCATGCCTGGCAGATCGGC
>JBEBGB010000323.1:0-5748 GCA_040081675.1 Vicinamibacterales bacterium | reverse complement strand
GCAGAAGGCATACAACGTCGCAACGGCGGATAGCGTCATTGCAGTCACGCCAAAGAGGAACTGGCCCGGCAACGCGACCAGGAAAATCAGTGCGTAGATATGGGGCGGGTTGTACTGCGTGGTGGCGATTTCCGGACCCCACGTCATGCCTGTTGTGCCGGTCAGAAGCAAGACGATAGAGAACACAGCCAACGGGAAGGATGATGGATTGAAGATGTGCACCCGGCGCCCGTTCTTGTCCCACTGGAGGAACGCCTTCGCAGTGAAGCCGACCGCGACCAGTAAGAACTGCAGGTAGAACCATTCCGACTTGAAGCACAGGAACAGGTTCGTGCTGAAGATGATTGGGAACGGCCCGAAGCCGAAGGTGAACGTGTCACGCTGCGACCACGTGAGCAGCGCGTCAAAGGCGTAGGCGAACACCAACTGCGCCGCGATGAGTGGTATGGCCTCGATCATGTGCGGCCAGTACAACCCCCAGTAGACCAGGATGCTCACATGCGCGCATGCCTGAAGGTAGTGTTGCGGTCGGAGAACCACTTCGATGTTCAGGGTTCGCCCGCGGCGCCAGGCGGCACCGAGCAGCGCCGCGTTCATCGCGAGCAGCACCGCGCTGGCGCCCCAGAAGGACCAGCGCAGGGTGGGTTGCTGCTCGATGCTCGGCAGGAACCCGAGCGCGAGGAGGGCCAGGGCGAATGCAAAGGGGAGCGCGAGCGCACGCCAGGAAGACGGGGTTGAAACCTTCCCGTCCAGGGGCCGCAGCGCCGCACGCCGAGTCGTCGCCGTTTGATCCACGCGGACTGACATGAGGGGAACAGAGTGGCTACGAGATAGCGCTGACGGTCTTCGAACGCGTTCGGACGACGCCGGCACAGGCTGCCAAGACGCTGCACTCATGGCTTGCCGGACGAAAAGGGGGACAGTGTATTGCAGGGGAAGAGGCACGTCAACGCGCCATGGGCCGCCACAGATCGTGACTCGAGGAACGGAATGGACTTATAAGATAGCCACTTGATGTCGACCGTCGACGTCGTTCCGAAGCTGTTCCTCCAGATCGCGGTCATTCTGATTGTGTGCCGCATGGTCGGGGTGCTTGGCCGTTACCTCGGGCAGACGCAGGCGGTCTGTGACATGGTTGCCGGCATCGCGCTCGGGCCCTCGCTGCTCGGCGTGCTCTCGTCGCCCTTCCAGGAGTGGCTCTTCCCTCAGCACGCAGTCGCCTCAGGCGGTTCTGTCGCGCACCCGTCGATGTCCATCCTGTACGGGCTGAGCCAACTCGGGCTCGTGCTCTACATGTTCCTGGTTGGCCTGGACTTCAACACCAGCCTGTTCCGCGGACGTCTGCGGAGCGTCGGGCTCGTCTCGCTTGCGGGAATCGCCGTACCGTTCGCGCTCGGCGCCGGGGCGGCGCTCGCCCTCGTGAACGAGCGGGCGCTCTTTCCCGCGGGGATAGGTTCCTGGCATGCGGCGCTCTTCATCGGAGCCTCGATGTCGATCACCGCCTTCCCGATGCTCGCTCGTATCCTGCATGAGAAGGGCGTCTCCGGCACGCGCGTCGGGACAATGGCGCTGGCGGCAGGTTCACTCGACGATGTGATCGCGTGGTGCCTGCTGGCGATCACGCTCGCCACACTCAGGGCGGAGCCATCGATCGCGATCGTCGCAATCGTCGGCGGTGTGGCCTACACCCTCGGCATGCTGGGGATTGGCCGTCCGCTGTTTCGCGTGTTCGCACGGTGGACCGACCGTGACAATGGCCTGACGTCGATCACGCTGCTGACGGTGCTCGTCGTGCTCATGCTGTCTGCCGCATTCACCGAAGCAATCGGCATCCACGCCGTCTTCGGTGCGTTCATCGCAGGCACGGCCCTGCCTCGGGGGCGGTTTGCCGCCGAAATGCGCGGCCACACGGAGCAGCTCATTACCACATTGCTGCTGCCGCTGTTCTTCGTCTACTCGGGCCTCAACACACGTCTAGCCCTGGTGAACACACCATGGTTATGGGAGGTGACAGCGCTGGTCATCATCCTGGCAGTTGCCGGCAAGGGAATCGCGTGCACCGCTGCGGCGCGCCTGGCCGGCGAGGGATGGCGTGAATCGGCGGCGATAGGCACGTTGATGAACGCGCGCGGCCTCGTGGAGCTGATCATGCTCAACATCGGTCTGCAGGCCGGCGTGATCCAGCCCACGCTGTTCACGATCATGGTGATGATGGCGGTGGTCACGACGCTGATGGCATCACCGTTGTTCAATCTCTTCTACGGTCGGACCTTGGACAATCACGCCGCCTCGACGCCGTTACGCGCCGTCCTCGCCACCAAGTAGTGCGGCGCCGTCGGTCGAGAGCTGCAGGTCGGTTTTGAAGCAGGCCGGCGAGCTCGGCGTTGTACTCGCTCGATGACTCAGACTTCAGCGGTTCTTTTCAGCGAAGCGGGCACCGCGCAGGATATAGGACATCGAGTAGTTCGCTTCGTGACACGCAAACTCGTACATCATCTGGTCGGTCCGCGACAGCTGGCTATCCGCTGACCAGCTGCGCGTGAATGAGGCAGGGTCATCAACCGTGAACTCATACTTCAGCGTGTTGCTGTCACTCAGTGAGAACCGCTCGATGAGATGCAGCCCCGTGCCCGATCCGCGCAGTGTGGTCTGTGTCGTGAAGTTCGTCGTATCGACCACGAGCGTCTTGCCCTCCCATCGACCGATGGAGTCGCCACTCCAGCGCCGTATGGACGACGGCAAGTGAGTTCGCCGCGTGAGAGAAATGACGCGCGTGTCGTGAATCTGCTCGCTCACGAGCAAGACGGTGTCGGCCGTTTGCACAATCTGCAGGGTGTTGTTGTAAAACGCCGGCATCATGGGCGGCACCGACGTGTTGGCGACGATGAGACAGCGCTCCGCGAAGGTGAGGTCTTCAGGGTTGTCCGCGTAGTGCGCGTTCAGATGCTCGTTGCGCTCGGTCAGGCGCCGCTGCGCCGCTGGAGTCAGGGGTGGGACGGCGCCGTCCGCCGGGTCGTTGATCATGGACGTGCGGCGGCCAGGCAATAGCGGTCCGGGTTCGTAGGTGTCGAGGTCGCCGGCTGCGTCCAGCTCGAAGGACTTGTTGCGGCTGATCGCCACGGTGCGATCGAGCTGGTAGCGCGATTCGTAGTCCTTCGCCTCGGCCTCCGTGAAGGCAGGGCGACCGTTCACAGTCCGCGGTCGCTCGAGAGGCGTGGCCGTGTTGTTCACCCACAGCCCGTGAAGATCCGGCTGACCGGTGCGCGCGGTTGGAATGGGCTGACCGAAACTTGCCGGAACGTGCAGAAGGAAGAAGATGCCGGCGAGGAGGAGCCCAGCCAGCGTAGGCGGATGGCACGAGCGTTCAGTCACGCGAAAGATCCTACACGAGAGCTACCGTCGTAGCGATCGCACGTGACGCGTGCCGTCCTCCCGTTTGCGGAGGACGGCACCCGGAGACTACTGGAGAACCGAACCGCCCGCCAGACCCGCCGTCATCGTGGTGCCGGCGTTGTTGAAGTAGATGGTGCCGCGCGTGTCCGTGCCGAACGAGCGCTGACCCGTCGAACCGATCGTGACCGGGTGCGATTCCGCGAAGTAGGACGAGACAGCCGCAGCGGCCGCTCCATTGCAGGTCTTCGAACCGGCGGTGATGTCGCTGGCGCCCGTGTCCTTCGCGAGGTTCACGAGGTAGCCGCTCTTCGTGACGCCGTTGGTCGACAGGTCAGGCGAGATGAAGCCCGCGGTGGAGCCTGTCGGCGGCAGCGCCAGATCGCTGAGCGACTGTGCGTAGCCGTTCGAGCCGCAGCTGGACGAGTAGGTCGATTCCGCCGAGTTGATGGCGCGCAGCGAGCCAATCGCCGACGCTTCGTTGCCTGACATGCGGGCGCGCAGCAGGCCCGGGACCGCGATCGCGGCAATGATGCCGATAATCGCGACGACGATCAGTAGTTCGATGAGGGTGAAACCCTCGGCATTACGAATCTTCTTCATCTCTAGACTCCCTAAAATTGAAGGCCGAGTGACAATCTCGACCGTGCACCTGACTCAACTGCAATGGCGGTACCGTAGCTCTTCCATAAATCCACATACGACATCTTGTGGATTGCGAAGAGTCATTGCCCACCAGTTGTGCTGAATCGACCAACCGCCGATGTGGGTGACGTCTTTTGTCACGTGGGCCTGCCAAAAACTTGTATCGGCCACTTTGCGCGTCGCCAGCATCCTCGCGCTCGGCGCCCTTGTGCGCATCGGCGTGCAACACACCGCGGATCATCAGCGCGCTCCGAACAAAGCCGACCTCGCCTGCTCTTCTCGCGTCGAAACTGGTACGATTCGATTTCCCGACCTGGCACTCAAATCCGAGGGACTGATGTCGACACGCATGCGTCGTCTGCTCTTCACGATCACTGTCCTCGCGTCGACCAACATCGCGACGGCACAGCCGCTCTCGCCTGCCGCCCGCGCGGCGCAAGACGCCCTGACGCAAGTGATTGCGGTCGACCCTCAGGTTCGCACCGGCCGTTTGGCGAATGGCCTGCAGTACTTCGTGCGCGGAAACGCGCAACCCGCAGGTCGCGCTGAACTGCGGCTGGTGGTGAACGCGGGTTCAGTGCTCGAAGACGATGACCAGCGTGGACTGGCGCATTTCGTCGAGCATATGAGCTTCAACGGGACGGAACACTTTCCGGGACAGGATGTCGCCGCCTTCATCCAGGCGCTCGGCATGCGGTTCGGCGCGCATGTGAACGCGCATACGAGCTACGACGAAACGGTCTACCAGCTCCAGGTGCCCACTGCGAACAGGGGGATCGTCGATCGAGCGCTGCTCATCATGGAGGACTGGGCGCACGCCGTGTCGTTCCAGCCAGCCGAGTTCGAGAAGGAGCGCGGTGTCGTCCTCGAAGAGTGGAGGCTCGGCCTGGGCGCCGAGTCGCGACTGCGTGATGCGCAGATGCCCGTCATGCTGAAGGGCGCACGCTACGCCGACCGGTCTCCGATCGGGCGTCCCGAGATCATCCAGAACGTCAGCCTCGCTCGACTGAAGCAGTTCTACGCGGACTGGTATCGGCCCGACCTCATGGCGGTGATTGCGGTGGGAGACTTCAACCCGGCTGCCGTCGAAGCGATGATCGTGGCTCACTTCGAGGGCATCCCCGCCGCAACCTCGCCGCGGCCGCGCCCGATGTACACAGTGCCGCCGCACGCGGACACGCTCTACTCGCTCATTGCCGATCGTGAAGCGACAGCCACGGCTGTGACCGTGTCGAACATCACACCAGCCGGCGACCAGCGGACTGTCGGCACGTACCGGCAGCAGATGGTCGAGCGCCTGTTCGCTCGCCTGCTGTCGTCGCGGCTCGAGGAAGTGGCGCACCAGCCCAACGCGCCGTTTACGGCGGCGGAGACAAACCGTGGATTGTTCCTGAGGTCTGCGGTGCTTACCACGCTCGCCGCGTTGGTCCCAGACGGCGGCGCCGAGCGGGGTCTTACGGCGCTCCTCACCGAGGCGGAGCGGGTCGTGCGGTACGGCTTCACGGCCACCGAACTCGAGCGCGAGAAGCTCGATAGTCAGCGCTACCTGGATCAGGCACTGCTCGAGAAGGACAAGAGTCCATCAGGCCCACTCGCCGACGAACTGGTTCGTCATGTTGTGCAGGACGAACCTGTACCTGGCATCGTCTACGAGCAGGCCATGTCGCAGCGGTTCCTGCCAGGCATCACACTCGAAGAAATCAACGCGCTGGC
>JBEBGB010001149.1:0-1402 GCA_040081675.1 Vicinamibacterales bacterium | reverse complement strand
TGAGCGGCGCCCGTCTTGCCGAGCGACCCAGCCACCAGCAGGATGCGTCCGTAATCGCCCTTGTGCGTCTCGGCGCTCCGAGGCGGGAGCAGTTCGCGCATCCCGCCTCTGGTCAACAGCTCGACGCGTGGGCCATCGAGCGACTCGATGATCGACATCGGAATGCCGATGTCCGCAATGACGATGTCCCCCGCTCTGGTCTCTGCGGGCGGAAGCACCAGCGCCAACTTCGGTGCGGCCAAGGTCACGGTGGTACCCGCCACGATCGAGTCGCCGATCGGCTCACGCGAATCGGCAGACAAGCCCGACGGAAGGTCGATAGCGACAACGGGAATGCCGGAGCCGTTCACGTCGGCGGCGACGGTTTCGAGGAGCCCGCTCAGCGGAGCGTTCAGACCTGTGCCGAAGATGGCATCGACAATGAGGCTGGAGCCGGCGACTTCTGAAAAGTGCAGCTCCCAGGCCTGACTGTCGGCCACTTCCACCGTCGTGAATCCCAGGCGCCCGAGAATCTCGAGGTTGATGCGCGCGTCACCGCGCACATCGGCCACGCGGCCGATGAGGAAGACTGACACGTCGACGCCGCGTTGCAGCAGTGTGCGGGCGACGACGAAGCCGTCGCCGCCGTTGTTGCCGCGCCCGCACAGCACGGCCACCTGATGTTCGTGAAGATCGCCATGGATGGCTTCCATGGCGGCGACCACCTGACGCCCGGCGTTCTCCATGAGCACCAGGGAAGGGATGCCGATCTCTTCGATCGTCCGGCGATCCGCCTCGCGCATCTGCGCGGCATTCAGCACCCTCATCCTAGTGACCTTCCACTGAGTTGCACGCAGCTTAGCACACGCAGTACGCTGCCTTTTATGAGCGCAATGGTCAATGTCAACGGTCGCCTGGCCGATTCAGAGCACGCCGTGATCTCGGTGTTCGATCACGGATTCCTGTACGGCGAGGGAGTCTACGAGGTACTCCGCACCTACGACGGCGAGCCGTTTCTCTTCGATCGGCACATGCGCCGACTCCGCGCTTCGGCGTCGATGATCCGACTGGACGTGCCAATTACCGATGCCGAGTTCGACACGAGAATCCGCGAGACCATGACAGCGGCCGGACTTGGCCGCGACGGTAGCGAGGCGTACATTCGCGTCCTGCTCACACGCGGTATCGGAGAGATCTCTTACGACCCCTCCGTCTGTCCATCTCCGTCCATCGTCATCATTACCAAGCCGCATGTGGAGGCGCCGGCAGCGGCGTACGCGGACGGTGTGATGGTGTCGCTCGTTGGGGTCTTGCGCAATCATCCAGGCTCGGTCAGCCCGCTCATCAAGTCGAACAACCTCCTCAACAACGCTCTCGGCAATCAGGAGGCACTTCGTCAGGGTGCGTTCGAAGGTGTCATGCG
>JBEBGB010000322.1:0-5754 GCA_040081675.1 Vicinamibacterales bacterium | reverse complement strand
GCGGTGTCGTGCGCGCGTGACAGATGCTCGGCGGCTGACACGAGTTCGTCGGCCGTGGCGCCCAACTGTTCTTCGCACGGAATCGGCAGCCGCTCGACGATCGTTGTCGTCACGTGCGTCGTGACCCGCATGCGCACGAGGAAATTCACGACCAGGCTGTTGAAGAACGCGCACAGCAGCCACTGCGCTCTCAGGGGATGTCTGGTCTTGAGACAGAAGAGGGTGTGAGTGGACGCTGCGCGCGGCGGCAACATCGCGGCGATCAGCGTGACCCGGTTCGTGGCGCTGGCCACATCCCGGTACGCGAGTCGCGACTTGTGGTGCCTTTGTCCGAGTAGGCGGTCGGCATCGTCTGGCGCGATCCGCCAGCGCGCCCGTTCGGGCGCGACACGAAAGGGTTCAATGAGCTTGCCCTCGAGCACCGGAAGCCCTGTTCCATCGGTTCGGAACCACCGACTATCGTCGGTCGCGTTCAGCTCGCGGCCAAACTGCGCGCCCCATCCGTCCTTCGATTCCAGCGCGGCGAACAAGACGCACGCCCGTTCGAGAATCGCCAAGTCGATGGGCGATCGCAGATCCGGAACCGAGAGATCGTCTCCAGACACTCTTGCAAGGAGGTCGGAAGTCAGACGCGTCGTGAACCAGTCCGGGTTTGGCCGCCCGTCGTCTCCCATCGCGTGATCGAGTGCGGACGGTTCGACTTCGCCAAACCGGCACGCGATCTCTCGCGTTCTCTGGCCAGACACAGCCGAGAGCAGGATGAACTTCACGCTGCGATGGATGGGAAATGTGCCGGCCTTGTTGTCGAACCCGACGATCCGTTCGACAGCGCAACGAGCGAACAGCAGACGTCGAAGCCCTGCGCTGCTCGCGTCCGCGGTCATGCCCGACGGCAGCACGAGCCCGAGGCGTCCACCGGGTTTACACAACGCGACGCTCCGTTCGACGAACAGTTGATATCGATTCACGTGTCCATCGGCCCGAGCCTCGTACACGCCCGAGTCACGCGCGAACCGCACGAGCGCTGACCCGTCCAAGCGGGCATGTTCGCGGTTGCCAGCGCCGTCGGCCCGAATCATGTCCCACGGAGGATTGCCGAGAACGGCATCGAACCCTGCGTCCGGCTTACGTGCGCCTTCTGGATCGAAGAACACCTCCGGAAACTCCAGCTCCCAGTGGAAGAATCGATGCTTGGCGCTCGCGGCATCAGCGCGTTCGACGAGCTCATTCGCCATCGACTCCGGAAGAGAAGGTCGGCCGTTGAGCACCGTTTCGGACAATGCCGCAAACGCGTGTGCGGGGACTGGCGGCGATGCCAGCCAGGCCGAGCACCAGAGGTCGGCCACGCGGGTCCATTTCGACAGAGGCGAGTCGGGTTTCGAGAGCGTCGCGAGCGCTCGTTCCTTGGCGTGAATCTGCGCGGCCGTGTCGTTCGGGTCGAGCGCCAGGCTGAAGCGCGTTGGCAGGACGCCGCGCATGACGGCTGATACCGACGCGCCAGGAAACAGGGGCAAATCGACTGACGCCTTTACCCGTACCGGCGAACTGCGCAGACGCGACAGCCACGTGCCGACGAGGCTATTGCCTACTCGAAGGTGGTGATCCAGAAAGGTGAGCGGCCTGTCAGCCGCAAGGGTCGTCAGCCACAGGGACAGGCGTGCCAACTGCACGGCTGTCGGATTGAGGTCGACACCGTACAGGCAACGCTCGGCAACCAGGCGCCGAATCGCCGCGCGATCGAACGGGCCGATGTCGGTCGAGTGACACCTGCCGGATTCGACCAGGGCCGACTCGTAGGCCGTGGCGAGGTAATGGCACGCACCGACAAGAAACGCGCCGCTGCCCATCGAAGGGTCGAGGACGGTCCGCTGAAGAATCTGTTCAGGCGACGCGTCCCGCACGAGTGGACCCAGCGTGTCGCGAACAAGGTAGGCGACCAGAGACTCGGGCGTGTAGAACGTGCCGGTGGCCTTGCGGACGCCTGACCCTGAGCGCAAGGACACGCTAAGTGGCGCGCCGCGCCTGCCGTGTTCGACGTGCGGCTCGTAGTCGAGCAACGTTTCGTAGACCGCTCCCAGTTGTTCGACCCCCAAGTCGCGGTAGTCGATGCGTTCGCGCCCTTCGCCGTCTGCAGCCGCCCTCGTCGAGACCGCCACAATCGCCCGCCTGGCGGCATCGTCGTCCAGTCCGCGGCGCTCGGCGAGTGGCGTGCGCGTGGGAGAGAAGAGACGTCCGTTGAAGGCCGTGACCCGCAGCCCGCCTGCGCGACAGCCAGCGTGCGCGAGCCGCGTGACCGCCCGCAGCGCATCCCAGACGCCGACTGTGTCGGGATCGATCGAGGCCTCGCGGAGCGCTTCGATGCTGTAGCTCTGGCGATAGACCGGGTGCCACATGGGCACGAGACCGCGCGCCTCCGCAAAGAGCAGGAACAGCAAGCGGTAGACAATCGTCAGTGACTGCTCGAAGACTTCGTCAGTCGCGTGGCCGCGCCCGCGGACGAGCAGCGTTCGCAGCACGTGTGTCGACGCTTCGAGCACACCGCCGCGCAACGATCGGCAGACGGTCGAGGCGTGGTGCTCTGCCAGTGCGAGGAGATGTCGCAATGAATCTGTGTCGGCGTCGTTCCCAAGGGCCGGCGCGCTGAAGAGCGACCACAGCGCTGCTGCACTCCGCCCATCGTCTGCAACAGCGTCGAGCTCGAGCTCGGCGTAGCGTCTGGAGTGGAGTCTCGACGGCAGGATCAACCGGAGATGTGTCCCGTTGAACAGCAGACACCAATCGGCACCCGTACGTCGTGCAGAGACGACGGAGTCGCGCCAGAAGCGGTGCAGCGAAGCGCCCCAACGAGTGACGATGAGGACTGCAGCGTCTCGTTCGGCGCGGTATGGCACGACGGCGAAGTCGTCCCGGAATGAGACGGGGCCGTCGCGTTCGAGGTCGAGAAGCGATGCCAGTGGCAGCGCGGCACTGTCGGCGAGCGCTCGCAACCCGGACGCTGGACCAAGAGATGCCGTGTCCGCTCGCCACCGACGCACCGCACGATGGACCTCTGCGGCCCTCGCCACGCGTCCTGGTTCGGACAGCCACCGATCGAGAAAGTCCTCGGGCAGCAAACCGCCCTGGTATCCCGCGATCACGGTGGAGAGACCGGATGGCCTGAAAAGAGGACCAGGCGCAGTTCCGCCGGTGACACAGACACTGGCGCTGATGCCTCCAACCGCGCGATGCGCTCCTCTGCGTCGGCCAACGCCGATTGGCGCTCGTCAGATTGGTCGGCCAGTTCGTGTTCCGCTCTGCGATCGAACAGACCCGGCTGGAACTCGCCATGCCCGTTCCTGAACAGGGCGGCGATTGCACGTGCTCGGAGCAGACGCAGCGTGGTCACGCGCTCGTGCAGGCGGCACGATTCGTCCATCCACGTGCTTCGGCCAGGCCAGACGGCGTGCGGGGCGAGTGCTTCTATCTGGCGTATTGCGGTTGCTGCCGCGTGACCGCTGCATAGTGCGGCATCGACACGCGTTGCGACGCTGCGCCCGCTGCCGTCTTGAATGGTGGTGCTGAACAGAGCGAGCGTCCTGCCGCCAAGGGCAAGCCGCGAGCGGCTGTGACGAGTGTGCGCGATGAGCGGCCCAGATGACGAGCAGGTTGTTTGATCCTTCGCGACGTCTCGAATTGGCGCCGCGACCAGCCGGATGATGCGCAGCCGCGCCGCTTCCCGGTCCGCTTCGCCGTGAAGCCGTGTGACAGGCACGGCCGGCGGTGTCGCGACGCCGTGTGGATTGACCAGCGGTGCGTCGTCTCTCAGTACGACGAGCCGGGCGGACGCTTCCTCGGTCCACGCTGGGCGCCCGCACATGGGATCGGGTGCTCCCACCCTGGCCTGAGCCTGCGACACGCGAGCCGACAGCCGGTCGAGCAACCGCGTTTCACCCGTGCCTCTCGAGACAAGGTGGAAGACGTGGACGCGGCGGCGCTGACCGATGCGGTCGACCCGTCCGATCCGCTGTTCGAGACGCATCGGATTCCAGGGCAGTTCGAGGTTGATCACCACGCGGCAGTGGTGCTGCAGGTTCAGCCCCTCGCCCGCGGCGTCGGTGGCGAGCAGCACTCGACACTTCGGGAAGGCCGCCAAGGCGAGGTGACGTTGCTCGCGCGTCATTCCGCCGTGGATGATCGCGGCATCGGGTGCGACCTGCGCCCGCACGTGCAGCAAGGTGTCGCGATACTCGGTGAACACGATGGCTGGCTCTCTCAGCCGCGTGAGCAACCTATGTAGCCGGCGCAGTTTGCTGTCGTCCCCTTGCGCGCGTCGCGCCGTATCTGCGAGCTGTTCGAGCAACTGACGCTCTCTTCTCGTGTCGCGCAACGCGGGAACGGCCCACATTGGAGCTGCGTCCGAGCCGTCCAGCTCTCCGCTTTCGTCATCCAGGGGCAGCAGCAGTTGCTCGTGACCCAAGGGTTGATCGTTGCCGAGCATCTGCAGCCGGCGCTCGACGGAAGAGGCCAGTGCGCACGGGCAGGAGAGTGCGCGTTTGTGGAAGAGCGCCAGCATGAGCCACACGTGCCGTTCCATTTGCGTGGTCTCACGCCTGACGGCTCGCGTCAACGCCGCCAGTGCCGCGTGCATGCGCCGCTCTGCGCTACTCGGTGCGACCTTGACCGTGTGCGCCCGACGCCCCGCATCGCGTCCAGCCTCGAGACGTGAACGCCTGAACACCACCAGCGGATCGTCGTGTTGACCGAAGCGACACAGCGACGCGAACGCCTCCTCGTCGCCGTTGTGTGGCGTCGCCGTGAGGAGCACCACATACGGCGCGCGTCGGCACAGCCGTGAGACAGCATCCCGCCGATCCGATTCGCCGCACGACCCGTGCGCTTCGTCGACCACGACGACGTCCCAATTGGCGGCGAGCACGGCCGGCAGCACTTCCGGCCGCTTCACGAAATCGATCGACGCCGTAACCAGGGGTTCCGTGGTCCAGGGATTGATGCCGATTGGGAGCGACGTCCGTAAGCGACGAACGGCAGGTTGGTCGAAAACGGTCAGCGGCAACTGGAAGCGCGACCCGCATTCCTCGGCCCATTGCTCGCGCAAGCCAGCAGGACACACAACGAGCACCCGTGACGCCGCGCCGCGTGCAAGCAGTTCGGCGAACACGAGCATGGCCTGCACCGTCTTACCCAGGCCGACTTCGTCGGCAATGAGGAGCCGTGCGCCGTGCCCTTGTAACAGCGCCAAAGCCGGTTCGAGTTGATACGGCAGCAGGTCGATACGCGCCGAACCCGCCGTGCGCAGCGCAGAGGCGTCGCCGTCGGACGCGATGAGCGCGCGGCACGCGCGACGCCAGGCGCGAATGCCAACACGAGTCGGTCGCTTCGACAGGTCGACGGCTGCGACGTCGTCGAACGGGTGAATGACCCGGCACGTGCGAAGCGCAGTCCCACCGCCGTTTCCCGACAGCGTGAGGATGCGACAGCCGTCGTAGCTGTCCACGTCCTGCACGACCCACGTGCGCTGCCGCACCTTGACTCGGTCGCCGACCTTCGGTTGAAGAATGTCCATCGTGCTGTCGTCTGAACGGTTGCGGAATCTGCCGCCATGCGTCCGAGGCGCCCGAATTTGCGGGCGAATTCGATCGCTATCGCAGCGTCAACAATTCGAGGGGCAAGGACAGTGCCGCGGAAGGGCGGGCCTTCGGCTCGCTAGCCTCGCTCAGGGCTGGCAGGGCTGGCAGGGGCAGGTTGGGCAGGCAA
>JBEBGB010000321.1:0-5755 GCA_040081675.1 Vicinamibacterales bacterium | reverse complement strand
GCTTGCCCTCTCCGTTGGAGTGTCGAGCCGGTTGCCGCCGATCGTTGTAACCGCGTCAATGCAACAACCCCTGGCTGAACTGGCCGGTGTGCCTCTCGATCCAGGCGTGATGTACGACCTGCCAGCGGTCGCGCAGCACGTGTTGCCGGAGCAGGAGCCTGAGGAGGCGCCGCCACGCACGACGCGTTCCGGCGTCGCGCCGGTGACGGACACTCTGCCCACTGAAGACTTCGTGCCGCCTCCGGCGGTGGGCGAGGAGCCGGTGCCCGCAGTCGTCGCGGCGTACCTACCGGGGGCCGTTCCACTCGCGCTGCAGATAGGCATGCCAGGCCAGGCGCGCGTGAGTGTCGTCTCGTCACTTACGTCGAACGGCGTGGACTCGGACGGCATTGGCGCGCGAGCCTCGCGCGCGGGCACCGCGACCCGCGATGCGTCCGTGCAAATCGGGCTCTCGGTCGGACGGCTGTTCTGGCGAAGTGGCCGGGCCGTGGCCGATAGCTTCTGAACCGTTCTGGCCCGCGTGCGACGCCCTGGAGGAATCATGACGACTCGAATTCACGGCTCGGACGCCGCCCAGGCGCAAAGCGTCCGTCGCGGCATGTGTGTCCGCCGCCCTTCGAGTGAGACGCCATGGACACACAATCGACTCGTTTGTGCTGACGCGGCTGCCTCCAAGAGGACTAGACTGCGAAGTAGGGGCGTGTGGTCGGTCTTTGAACGCTCCAGAGGTGGATCAGCCGTGCGAATCGCAACTCAGACGCAAGCTGTCGAGTCGCTGACGAACCACCTGACCGCTGTGTTCGCCAGGCTCGCGAAGCCCGGTTGCGCACACGCCGCTCGCAGCGTGATTCGCCTGCTCGCGCTGCTGGCCGTCGCGGCATCTCTCGGCGCGGGCGTCGCCCACGCTGCCGCACCCGCGGCGACGGCATCGCTCGAAGCCGCCCAGGAACTCTTCTACAACGGCCAGTATGCCGAGGCCGCCGAACTCACGCGGGGCGTGCCTCCAGAAGACATCGACCTCGCCGTGCTGGAACTGCGAACCTCCGCCATCCTGTTTCAGCTTCGTCGTGCGCTCGGCGAGGCCTCAGAGAAGGACAAGGCCAAGGACAAGGAGAAGGCGCTCAAGGCCTGCGCTGTGTGCGGAGAGCTTCTTCGCTCGTTCAAGGAAGAGTTCCTGGCAGGACGAGCCGCGGCGAAGGAAGCCGTAGCACGGCATCCCAAGGATGCGACGGCGCTGTTTTACCTGGGTAAGCTCGATTTGAACTACGTGTGGCTCGAACTCGGGACGCTCGGACATCGAACCGGATGGAACGAGTACTGGGAAGCCCGCCACTCCCTGGACGAGGCACTGGTGCTCGAGCCTACAAACCGCCGCGCGCGCGTCGCACGCGCCTGGATCGACTACATCGTCGACACGCGCATGCCCTGGGGAACAGGCTGGGTGCTCGGCGGCGGAAACAAGAAGAAGGCGCTCGGCGTCATGCGCGACGCCGCATTGTCTGGCGATGATCGTTATGCGTACGCGGAAGCGCTGTTCGGGCTGTGGGACATGCAGGTGCGCGAGAAGCGAACCGCCGACGCGCTCGAGAGCGCCCGCAGGATTGCGGTGATGTTTCCCAACAATCCTGAAGTCGCCAGGTTCGTCGCCGCTGGCGTCCGAACCAGTAGTCGCGACTGAAGAGTTCTTCGCTACTGCGCGCTCTCCTGTCGAACGCTTCTGACCCGCCGACAGTGCGTTGAAATTGCCGCGGATGCACGGAACCACAACCCATCGATTCGTTGCGAGGGTGCAATCCTTCCCGTGAGCGACACGTTCTGCGTCTGCTGAATCGGTTCTGACCGCTTTGACGCTGCGTCTCGTGCACGCGTCTGGCGCACCTCGCGCGGCGCGCCGATAGACCGTGCGAGGCACCCATCTCCATGCGATCAACGGTCAAAGCGCTCGGCGTCTGCATGCTCACGCTGCTCATCTTGTGTTCGCATGCGAACGCGGCGCAGAACGGCGGGCTTCAAGCGCATGGTGTGGTGTCCGACGTATCAGGCGCTGTGCTACCTGGCGTGACGGTTGTGGCGACGGCGTTTGACGGTATGACCGTCGCGTCTGCGCTCACCAACGAGCGTGGTGAGTTTGCGTTGGAGTTGGCGGTGAGTGGCGCTGCGGTGCCGACCGTGAGCCTGACCTTTCAACTCGACGGGTTCTCCACCAAGTCGGTGCAGATCGAGGTGAAGCCGGGTGTCGAGCCGTGGATTACCGAAGTCCTGACGTTGGCACCGCGCACTGAGACTGTTGTCGTCTACGGAAGAGCGCCAGTGGCACCGCCCGTGCCGCGGGTGCTGCCACCCCCGCCACCCCCGCCTGTCCTGGCACCGGTTCCCGAGCACGACCGCGACTCGGTGTGCGGGCCGTCCATGCCAGCTGGCGACGCGTCCTTCGGCACGATTCGCGCGACACGAGACGGCGCCACCAACGAGCTGTATGCGCAGAGCGACCAGCTTCGCATCGACGGCGGCACAAAGACGGGGCTCGAGGTCGGACGCAACTACGTCGTCCGACGAAACTATCGAGTGAGAGGAGTGACGCGCGATGCGCGGCTCGAACACGTGGCTGGTGTGGTGCAGGTGGTTGCTGCGGACGAGCACTCCGCGCTGGCGGTAGTCGTCTACGCCTGCGATGCCTTGATGCGTGGAGACGCGCTGGCGGCGTTCAACCCGGAACCGGTGCGGACGCCCGAACCGCTCGGCACACCCGCCTACGACGATGCTGCGCAAATCCTGTTTGCGGATATTGGTCAGCAGTTGGGCGCACCACGACGGCTGATGGTGATTGATCGGGGGAGCGACTCGGACGTACGAGTCGGCCAGACGCTGACGCTGTTTCGCCGCGAGAATCTTGCGGGCCTGTCGCCCTCTGTCATCGGCTTCGCCTCGGTCGTGGCTGTGCGCGGCCATTCGGCCACCATTCGAGTCGACCAGGGTCGCGACGCAATCGATTCCGGAGACTGGGCGGCCCCGCAGCGCTATCCGCCACAACCGGCGTCGGCCGTCGACCTGGCAGTCGTGCTTCCCTGAACGGCGACGGGACTCGATGTCCCTCCGTCGGTGCGCTGCCTCAATTCGAAACGCGCGCTAATGCACCACCTCGCCACCTTCAGGCTCGATGTACAAGTGAGGGATGTCGAGGTCCGCGACGGCCTTCAGCGCCGTCGCCAGCGCTTCGTCCACCTTCTTGCCGCAGTGTTCCGCTCGCAGCGTCCGGCGAAGGTCGCGGAGGGTGCGGAGAACTTGTGCTCGATCGAATCGTTGGCCTTCGCAGTGTTCACAGAAGCTCATGACTGATATGTCCCTTTGGACGCCGATGTTACTACGCAAGGCAGCTTTGTTTGAGGCACCGATGGCTTGCTGCCAGTAGAATCGGGCAACGAAAAAGCTCCGTGCCAGGGCTCTTGGCAACTTCGGATCGTGCTGGGCCGTCGGTGGCAGCCGACGTCAGGAGAGTCGAATGGGAAAGGCGCAACGCCAAAAGGGGTCGACGAAGAAGCGCGGTGCCAGTGGTGTCTGGGTTTGGGTCGTCGTGGCCGCGCTCGCAGGCGCGGCTGGCTACGGCATTTCGCAGATGTCAGGCGTCGCGTTCGACGAAGACGACATCAAGGTTGTGAACTTTCAGGGACTGAACTCGAAGCAGAAGGACCAGGCACTCGAGGCGGCGAACACGGCGCGGTGCACGTGCGGATGTGGACTGGGCCTGGCTCAGTGTGTGTCGACCGACCCGAACTGTCCCATTCGTGAGAGCAACATCGACCGCATCAAGGGAATGGTCCGACAGGCCCTCGCGTCGACGTCGGACTGATCGCTCAGCGTCAGCCTTGCGCCAAGCGTCCTGCGCTCACGATTGCCAGACGAACGGCGACGAAGGTCACGAGCCCCCAGGCGAGCAGCGCCGCCAGTGCGACGAGGACGAGCATGAGCGGCCGGTCCAGGACGGCGGTGAGCGAGGCCAGCCTCGACATCGGCTCCGCGAGCGCCCCAAGTCGTTCCATCGGGTCACGGAGCGCGCTCAATCTCTCCATTGGTGCCTGCAGCGCGGCCATCGCCGCCAACCGCGGTTCGAGCTGCGACACCTGATCGAGCGAACCACGGAGTGTGGCGACCGCCTCGAGACTCTGTCGCATGTCCGCGAGGCGCGTCATCGGTTCACGCAGGCTCGCGACCGAGTCCAACTGCGGGCCGAGTGATACCAGCCGCGTCATCGGACCCTGCAAGTCGGCCAGGGCCCTCATACTGGGGTCGAGCGCGGCCACGCGGGCCATTGGTGTCGAGAGGGCGGCCACATCCTTCATGGGTTGGTCCAGTCGTGCCAGCGACTCCATTGGACCCTTCAAGCCCTGGACTCCGTTCAGCGCCGGCACGAGCGCGGTGGTGCCGCTCGTCGACTCTTTGATGGCTGCGGTGTTCGTGCTGATCGTCGTGGAGCTTCCGCCAATCGCCTTCGTGTTTTCACGGATGGCGGTGACGGTGGAGCATCCGGCGCTCGCGAGCAGAATCA
Organism: Vicinamibacterales bacterium; assembly: GCA_040081675.1. Classification (GTDB taxonomy): domain Bacteria; phylum Acidobacteriota; class Vicinamibacteria; order Vicinamibacterales; family CAVVIG01; genus CAVVIG01. The sequence goes on along the minus strand of JBEBGB010000321.1, from coordinate 1,212 downwards.
GGACGACCGAGAGTCGAGACATGCTGAACATGACAGGCTCCTGCCTTCGCGGCGCCTGTGTGCCGCCGCGTGTGGTGTTCCGAAGAAGGTCGGGTATCAGTGCCGAAAAGCGGCGACCGGTCCAAGCGCCGCTGAGGCGTGAGCATCGGACGCGATGACGTCCGCCGCCTTCTCGCCGATCATGTACACAGCGCTGGCGATGAAGAAACCAGGAATGCGGGGGAACACCGAGGCGTCGACCACGCGCAGACCGCTCACGCCGTGAACCTTGAAGTCGCTCGTCAGAACGCCGCCGTTCTCGCTCGGTCCGATTGCGCAGGTGCACGAGGCGTGATGACCCCACGCCTGGTCCCTGACAAAGGTCTCGAGTTCAGCGTCAGGCACGGCGTCGCCTGGCGTTTCCTCACGAGCGAGCAGGCCCTTGTCGCGCAGCGGCGCCGCCAGCTTGCGCGCCAGTCGAATGCCCGTGGCCACGGCCTTCAAATCGTCGCCGGAGGCGTCGTTCCCGTCCTCGAAATAGCGAAAGTTGATCGCGGGTGGCACGCGCGGGTCTGTGCTTCGCAGCGTCACCTGGCCCGCGGTGTTGTTCGTGTGCGCCTTCAGGATCACCCATGTCAGGCAGTTCGGGTTCTGCGCCAGCAGTGAGGAGTAGCCTGGGTAGTAGCCCTCAAAACGGCCGAGCAGTGCGTACAGGAAGAGGTCCGGTGTCGGCGCAGCCGGGCCTGAACGCGCCACAACCGACAAGATGGCACCGTTGGTGGCGTACACGCCCTTGCGGTCGGTCGCCCACTGACGGTACTGCGGATCGTCCCGCGTGAACGAGGCGCCTTCAAGCGCATGCCACGCAGGGAAGTCCATGCGGTTGACGACCGCCACCTCGTACCGGTCTTGCAGGTTCTTGCCGACACCTTCGAGCGGCGCTCGGACAGAAATGCCGACCGCTTCGAGTGCGGCCTTCGGTCCGATGCCTGACAGCATCAGGAGCTGGGGCGTATTGAACGCCCCGCCGGCAAGAATCACTTCACGTGCCGCGAACACCCGCCTGCGCACGCCAGGTTCCGTATTCGGGTTCGGGTGCGCGCCGTAGAGCTGCTCACCGCTGAGATACTCGACGCCAATGGCTCTGTCGCTCGCATCGAACAGCACTTGCGTCGCCAGCGCGTTGAGCTGCACCTTCAGCCGGTCGGGATGCGCCTTCGCCACGGCGAGCAC
>JBEBGB010000320.1:0-5761 GCA_040081675.1 Vicinamibacterales bacterium | reverse complement strand
CTCGGCTTGCTTCCCGTAGTCACAGAGCTCGCTCGCGAGAAACGCACCCGAGCGGTGACCGCGACTACGCTCGGAGGCGTTCGATTCGGCGCTTACGAGATTCATCTGGGTGTCACGAGGCTCGATCAGTCCGCAGACGTCGCGCCGTTCGCGTATTTGGACGACGGCAGCCCGGATGGCGCCTGCGGCACCCGGGTGATCGGGACCTATCTGCACGGCGCATTCGAACATCAAGAGGTATGCGCTGAGGTCTTCGGCATCGACGGACCATCCGCGATGTCGAAGGCCGGCCAGTATCAGCGGCTGGCCGTGTGGTTCGAGCAGCACGCACGCCATCTCGAACATCTCGGCTTGGGTTAATCGACACGTGTCTTGGAAAGCACACATGGACTGGGAACTTCTTCTACAGCAGGCCTCGTTCGATCTTCGGCGGTCCGGCCGGTTTCTCGTGGCCGATCTGAAGGAATCGCATCAGGTGCTGAGTACCTCGGTGCGGCATGGGGGGCAGGTCGACCACCTGCGTCACCTGCTGAATCACCAGAGCTGCGAAGGCACCGCTCATCACGGTCGACATGGCGTCGTGACCGAAGGCGGTCTGGACGCGTATCACGGTCGCGTGTGCACGGAGGTGGCGCTGCCGCCGGACCAGACGGCAGTCATGGGAACGGCCGCGAACATGAACTATGTCGCCGTGGTGAGAGAAGTGGACGAGGAATTGGCGGTCACGGCCGTCGTCACGGCCGGCGTGCAGGGCAACGCGACCGCCGCGGGTGAGCCAGCCACCTGGCGTGAGACCGAGACGGGCATGCACAAAGTTCCGGCGTACGCTGGCACTATCAACACGATGCTGCTCATCAATTGGCCGCTCACGCCGGCAGCCCTGGCGCGCGTCGTCGTCACCATGACGGAGGGCAAAAGCGCAGCGCTTCACCGATTGGCGGTGCCGAGCAAACTGCACATTGATCTGGCGACGGGTACGGGCACGGATCAGTACTGCATCGCCGCTCCCTCGTCGGGCGCACCGGCGCTCACCTCGGCGAGTCCGCATATGAAGCTGGGCGAGCTCGTGGGACTCGCGACACGCCACGCCACAATCGAGGCGCTCCGTTGGCAGAACGGCCTCGAAGCCAGCTACACGCGTGGGGTGTTCCACGCGCTCGGCCGGTACGGCGTGCGGGAAGCGACACTGTTCGAGGACATCGCACCGTTGCTCTCTGAGGCGGATCTGGAACTCCTGAGAAGGAATGCGAAGGCCGCCTTCTATGAACCCCTCGTGGGCTCAGCGGCGCACGCGCTGGCGACGGTCTGCGATCGTGTCAGATACGGAACGATTCCGCAGGCGGTGGCCGCTGATGCGATGGTGCAGCAAGCGGCTGCGCTCGCAGCCAATCTGGCCGCACAGGTGCATCGGTGGGTGGAGTTCCGCTCGATACTGCGACCTCACGCGAATGGCGAAGTGAAGGCCCTCGTCCTCAAGGCATTGGCCCTCGGGTGGTCGGAAAAGTGGCGCTCTGGGTGATGCAACTCCTCGGGCTGCTGGCGCCAGACGCCGCATTGCTGGCGGTCGGCGTCGTCGCCGACATGGCCGTCGGCGACCCTGTCTATGCGTGGCATCCCGTGCGACTTGTCGGCAGGATGCTGACGTGGATGGAAGGGCGGCTTCGGGCTGCGGGCCTCGACGGCTACGGTGGCGGCATTCTGCTCTTCGTTGGGCTTACGACGGCCTCGCTGAGTATCGTGATCGCGCTGCTCGTCGCGGCAAACTCGGCCTCGGCGACCATGGCGTGGCTGCTTCACGCGTTTCTTCTCTACAGCCTGCTGGCACTCGGTGACCTCCTTCACCACGTGTGGCGGATCGAGACTGCGGTCCGCGCGGACGATCTGGCGCGCGCGCGGAATGCAGTGAGCGCACTCGTGGGCCGGGACACGGACCGCATGGATGGCCCCGCCTGTCGGCGTGCGGCCGTTGAGAGCCTCAGTGAGAATCTGACCGACGGCTTTGTGAGCCCGGTGTTCTGGTACGTGCTCGCCGGTCTGCCTGGACTGGTCCTCTTCAAGGTCGTCAGCACAATGGACTCGATGGTCGGCTACAAGACGCCGCGCTATCTTCGATTTGGCTGGTGCGGGGCGAGACTCGACGACCTCATGAACTACTTGCCAGCCAGGATGACGTGGCTGGTCATTGCCGCTCTCGCCGCCTTGCTGCCTGGGTACTCTGGCCGAAAGGCGTGGAGCGTGGGTCTTCGACAGCACCGGCTGTTGTTGGGGCCGAATTCTGGCTGGAGCGAAGCCGCGACGGCCGGAGCGCTCGGACGACGGATCGTCGGACCGATTTGGCTCAAGGGCGTCCTGGTCACGGATCTCTGGATCGGTGTTGCGTCCGATCCACCGCTCGCCACCACCGGCGACATGACGCGCGCCATGATGCTCGTCGTCTTGACTGGTCTAGTGGTCGCGGCCATCGGGAGCAGTGCGCTTTTGCCCTGGAACTGGCTCACGCTGCTCTACGCGCTATCCTGATCGGCGACGGTGTTCTGGGTACACGCGCCGTTCACCGCCGTTCGATGGCAGCATCGGCTCTTCTGCGACACAACAGGAGTTGCGGTAAAGCTCCCCGGTTCTCCCGAACCGGCGTGATGGTTGTGTCAGCGCAATGCTGACTCATATGGCGCGCTTCGCTCAGGTTTGACACCTGACTCGGCGGGCGTGCAGAAATACCCGCTTCTCTTCAACGTCTGGGGCAGTATTCACCGCTCGCGGATAACGGCCGACTATCGCCGCATCCGGTCTGCGAGTCGACGAAGTTCATCGAGGATTTGCTCTCGGTTGGCGAGAAGGATGACTGGCGGTGGGATGACGTCGCGGAAGACTACGAGATTCCGGCCGCTGAAGCCCGGAATCGCCGAGGGAAAAACGACTGCATGGATGCTGCGCGTTTGGAGGAACTCGCCAACTTCTTGCGAAGCGGTCAGGTCATTCGGATCGAGGCACGCCGGCAAAATGGCTGCGGCGTCTGCATGCGCCTCAGTCAGTGCCACGTGAGCGGCGATCTTTACCGCTATCACGTACGTGATTCGAGGATAGCTGACTACCCGAGCGCCGCCGCGCCCGGCGAGACGGTTCACACGCGCGGCGGCTTCTCGGAACGCCGTCTCTTCGTCGACCGAGCCGTAGACCGCACGGAGCCCTGGTCTCACGAACCTGCCACCGTACGACCGCGTTCCCTCGCCGCTCACGACATCGTCAGGATGCGCATACGCGAGTTCGACCGATCGGAAGAATTCACCTTCGAGTGGCGAGGCTTGCTCGACGAGCGCGAGGGCGTGCTTCTGCCATTGTCGCGGGAGCGTCACACCGGCTCGCCGACCTGCATGCGGCGGAATTCCCAGAGGAGATCTCGCGGTCGTCCCTCAATAATCCAATCTCGGGGGGCGTTCCCTGCGGACGCGTCGTTCGGAGAGATCAACCAGCTCTGCCGCTGTTCAGGGTCGATGTATCTTTCAAGGGTTTCGTTTAGTTCAATCAGATCGCGCAGGCGCCTCTCGGCCTGCGGAGACACGCGGCCGGCTTCCCAGTTCTGTACCGTTCTCTCGGACACGCCGATCGCGACCGCAAGCTGCGCCTGAGTCAATCCAAGCGCCGTCCGCAGCGCGTCGATGTCGATCCGGCGACCGTCGGGAGACTGCCTTGTTGCCGCACGCGTTCGAGGCCGCAGTTTTAGCGCTCGCGCGACCTCAGTTACGCTGAAACAGAACTCGGTGTGGTCCGGAAGCGCGCGTTCCGCCGCGCGTGCCCAGAGGACAACGTTCCGATGATCCGCTCGTCTGGCATAGAGCACGACCATGAGCAGCCGTCGCTTGACTCGAGCGAAGCTCTTGAGCGGCTTGGTGAGCTGGTCCTCATCTTCACGTCCGGACAAATAGAGGAGGAACCGATCTCCCCGAAGAGGCTCGTCTTGGATTGCCCGCATCGGGCTGACAATCGAATTGACCTCGAAAGGCGCCAGGAACCGTTTCGCCTCACCGGCCAGCTCCGCTGGCGCAAACACCTGCAAATCCATTGGATCATTCTGGCATAGACGCAATTATGCGTCAAGGCGCAGATTTGCGTCTCCTGGCCAGTGAGATCATCGCCGGAATGGCACAACGCTCCCCGTCGCAGACTGTTTGTTCGCGAGAATCGTCTGGAGATACCGTGCCCAGGTTTCGAGCGCGGCACGCTTCTCACTCCGGTACGCGTGCAGGTTGTAATGACGCCGCGTGACGCCCGACTCGGTGTGATTGAGAATTTTCGGGATGATGTTCTCGGGCACTCCTGCGTCAGCCATCAGTGTGGCGGCCGTCCGGCGAAGGTCGTGCGCTGTGAAGCCGAAGCCGGAACGCCGTCGAAGCCGTTGCACAGCCTTCTGAATCTCAACGTACGGACCATCTGTCTTGCGCGACGGGAACACGTACTGGCTTACCGGGCGCTCAGTCTGATTTCTCTTCGCGCGGCGCGTGGAGTTGATCCTGAGACGTTCGGCCTCGTCATGCGTCGCCAGGTCACGCAGGAGATCGATAACCGCGCCACTCAACGGCACCTCATGCGCGAGTCCGTTCTTGGCGTCCGTGCCTGGGATCGTCCACACAATCGGCTCAAGCTTCGAAGGGAAGACAAGCCCATCCGGGGTTCGCTCGAAGAGCGCCGGCTGAAGCTGCGACCAGCGCATGCGACATGCTTCACCCGAGCGCTGTGCCGTGAGCAGCAGCGTGCGAAACAACGTCGCAATACGGTGGTGCTCGGAATCCAGCGCCAGCGAAAGCGTCCGAATCTCCTCCGGCGAGAGCACGCGGTCGCGCGCTGTTTCCGGCGCCACGGGTTTCAGGCGCGCCGCTGGGTTGGCGTCGATCCACTCGCGGTCCAAGGCAAAGTTGAACATCTTCTTCACAAGCGCTAGCACACGGTTAGACATGATCGGCGCGCCGACCTTCTCTTGTCCGTCCTCCGTTGTGCCCTTCCGCAACCGCCGTTCCGAGATCACCTCGACGAGATCGCGGACGTCACGGCGAGTAATGCCTTTCACTTTCCGATTTCGCCATCCCGGCAGCAGATATCGGTTGATCTGACGCTCATCCTCCGCCCAGGACCGCTTCCGCGGCCGGCCGTTGGCGCCGACCTGCTTCGCCCACTTGCGCATGTAGATCTCAGCGAGCTGGCCGAACGTCTCGGCGTCGCGTTCGGCGTGGCGCTCGGCAACCGGATCGCGTCCTTCGATCTCGATCTGTCCGAGATACGTCTTCGCCTTCAACCGCGCGTCGGCGAGACCAACCGCGGGATAGCTACCGAGCTTGAGCCGAACCGCGCTGCCGTTCGGCCGCCGATACATCACGATCCACGTCTTCCGGCCGGTCGGCGACTTGCGACCGGCCGGAGAGATTCGCATGCCGAAGCCGGGAAGCGACTCGTCCCAATACTGGACCCGCGTGGCGCTCGGCTTCAACGATTGGATGGTTCGGTCGATGAACTTCAGGCGGCGATACGCGCTCGTGGCGCGGGGCTCAGGCGCGCTCTCCGGTTCGTTTCGATGCATGGCGTCCGTGTCTCCCGATTTCTTCTGGGCAGCAACTGGGCAGCATAAAAACGCCACTGGGCGCAGTTGCCTGCTATGCGATGAAAACACGAAGTCATGTGTAAATCAATAGGAAACAACGAGTTGTACGTTCACCTCGTTTCAGCGCGCGTCAGCGGATTGCACTTGCTAGTGATTCGTAATCAGCAGGTC
>JBEBGB010000319.1:0-5765 GCA_040081675.1 Vicinamibacterales bacterium | reverse complement strand
TCGAGGTTGGGGCCAACCTGGCGGCTTCCGAGCGGGCATGGATGTTGATTAGGCCGAACTGAACCTGGAGCCTCCGATGATTCGAACCGCGTGTCTCGCTGCCGTCTTGACTGCTGTTTCCACCGTGGCCTCCGCTCAGGACACCGGCCGTGGGCAGAAGGTGTTCTTGGAGCAGAAGTGCTCGATTTGCCATTCGGTCGCCGGTGTCGGCAACAAGAAGGGGCCGCTCGATTCGGTGGGCGCTAAGCTGACGGCCATGGAGATACGGCAATGGATCGTCAACGCCCCGGAGATGGCTGCCAAGGTCAAGGCGGAACGCAAGCCAGCGATGAAGGCGTTTACGGCCCTTGCATCGGGTGATGTGGACGCGCTGGTGACGTTCCTCCAGACGTTGAATAAGAAGTAGGGCGGCGCATGGCACTCGCGGGCCTGATTCCGCCGGACGATCCTCCCGGCAGGCGTTCGTTTCTTGGGGCGTTGCTCGCGCTCGCGACGGCGAGCATTGGGGCGATGCTGTCGGTTCCACTAGGGCGTTTTAGCTTGCACCCGCTGTGGCGGGCGACCAGCGAAACTCCGTGGTCGGATGTCGGTGCCGCGGCCGACTTCGCCTCGTTGACCGCGCCTCTGAAGGTCCTCGTGTCCGTCGAACAGCGTGACGGCTGGCGGAGGATCCTCTCCACCAAGCCGGTGTACGTCGTCGCGGGAGCAAACGGCCGGCCCAGGGTGCTGTCGTCGGTCTGTCCGCACCTCGGCTGTTCGGTCGGGTGGGCCGAAGAGCGACGGGAGTTCGTCTGCCCGTGCCACGTCGGGGTGTTCGCCGCCGACGGGTCGCTCGTGTCTGGACCGCCGCCACGTGGAATGGACGAGCTCGAAAGCACGGTGACCGACGGAACCCTGAGGGTTCGATACCAGTACTTCCGTCAGCTCGTGCCGACGAGGGAGGTCGTCGGGTGAAGAGTCTGGCCGATTGGCTCGATCGCCGCACAGGCGTGAGGGGGCTGCTACGAGAAGCGCTGGACGAGCCAATTCCCGGCGGCGCGAAGCTGGCCTACGTCTTCGGCTCTGGCCTGCTGTTCCTGTTTCTCTCGCAGGTGATTACGGGCGTGTTTCTCGCCCTGTACTACGTCCCGTCTGCGGATCACGCCCATACGACAGTCGCCTACATCGTCAAGGAAGTGACATCGGGGTCGTTTCTGCGGAGCCTGCACTCGTACGGCTCGAGCGCGATGATCGTGCTCCTGCTGCTGCACGTGGGCCAGACCGTCCTGTACGGTTCGTACAAAGGATATCGCGAGCTCCTGTGGCTCGCCGGCTGCGTGCTGTTCGCACTCATCGTCGGCATGGCGTTTACCGGATACCTGCTGCCGTGGGATCAGAAGGCCTACTTTGCGACGGCCGTGGGTACGAACATCGCAGGAGAGATACCCCTCATCGGCTCGTGGGTGCAGCGGTTCATCCGTGGCGGCGCCGACATGGGCACGCTGACCGTGTCGCGTTTTTTCGTAGCCCACGTGTTTCTGCTACCCGCGGCGATCTTCGCGTTCATTGCGGCGCACGTGTACCTGTTCCGTAAAGCAGGCGCGGCGGGTCCGCCAACGCCCTCCCCCCAGCGCGTCGAGTCGTTCTATCCAAGACAGGTGTTGATGGACATGGGGTGGGCGTTTCTCCTCATCGCGGGGCTTGGACTGCTCGCCGCGTTCCTCCCGGTGGAGCTGGGCCCTGAGGCAAATCCCGCCGACACCCGGTTTCTTCCGCGGCCGGAGTGGTACTACGTGCCGATGTTTCAGTGGCTCAAGTACTGGAAAGGTTCGCGTGCCATTGTCGGCATCGTGATCATTCCCGGCATCTTGGCAGCCCTGTTCGCCGGGCTGCCGTTCTTTGACCGGCGGCCCGAGCGCCGTCCGTGGAGGCGCCCTATCAGCGTTGGCGCGTTCATGCTCGTCATCGTTGGACTGGTCGGGCTCGGCGTTGCCAGCCATGTAGAGGACCTGCGGGACCCTGCCATCGCGCAGCAGCTCGCGGCGCAGCGCGATGCGACGCGGGCATATATGGAAGACCCGTTCGAGCCGGAGGAGTCCTCTGGTTCCCTGAAGGCAGCCAACACCGCGCTGGCCGATCCCGTGAGGGCGCGAGGCAAGGAGCTGTACGAGGCGCAGGGATGTGACGCGTGCCACGGCGGCGACGGCCATGGCACGCCAGGTGGACCACCGCTCGTTGGGGTTGGCACCAGACTCCCCGCCGGAGAGCTTGCGCGGATGCTCAAGACGCCGTCGCTCAAGATGTCGGATGGCGGCATGACGCCGCTCGACCTCTCGGACACGGAGTTGGCCGCGCTGGTCGAGTACGTTAATAGTCTGAGGTAGTCGTTCATGCAGAGACAGAGATACACGTGGTTGAACCGGCTGCTGCTGGCGGCCGTCGGATTTGCCTGGGTCATGGCGGTTCATGTCAGCGCCGCGCCTGACGCCGGGAAGGCGCAGGCCCGGCCGGCCGCTCCGCTGCCTCCGGCCCAGTACGTCGGCAGCGACACGTGCGTGGCCTGTCATGATGGCCAGGATGCGACTCTGGCGAAGACGCCGCACGGCAAGGCGGCAAACCCGCGGTCGCCCGCGGCCGCGCAGGGCTGTGAATCGTGTCATGGCCCGGGCTCGCGTCACGTCGAGGATCCGGCCGACGACACGGCGATTCGGAAGTTCGCGAAGATGTCGCCGCGAGCGGCGAACGACACGTGCCTCTCGTGCCACACCAAGTCGCCACACACGCTCTGGCAGGGAAGCGCGCACGACACGCGCAATCTTTCGTGCATCACGTGCCACAGCGTGCACGACCCGAAGTCGCCCACCGCGCAGTTGACCAAGGCTACCCAGACCGAGCTGTGCGCAACCTGCCACCGCGTGCAGGCGACCAAGATGAAGCGTGTGTCCCACATGCCGCTGCCGGAAGGGAAGATGGAGTGCTCCTCCTGCCACAATCCGCATGGCGCGACCAACGTGCGTCTGCTGAAGGTCGGCAACTGGGTCAACGAGAGCTGCGTATCGTGCCACACCGAGAAGCGCGGTCCGTTTCTCTTCGAGCATGCCGCGGGCCGGGAGAGTTGCATCACGTGTCACGACCCGCACGGATCGTCCAACGACCGGCTCCTTGTCGCCAAACTGCCGATGCTCTGCCAGCGCTGCCACATCGGCACGCGGCACCCGTCGACCATCTACGACAGCACCGCCTTCGAGAGTAAGAGCGTTCGTGTCATCGGCCGCGCGTGCGTGAACTGTCACGCACAGATTCATGGCTCCAATCATCCGGCCGGCCAGGCCTTCACACGGTAGGAGCGACATATGCGATTGACTCCGCTCCTCCTTGCCGCCGCAGTCATGGGACTGCTATCGTCGGCAGCGTCGGGTCAGGTGTTGGTGCCGCCGCCGGCGGCCTCCCAGACTCCGGGAGCGCTGGCAGCACCGGCCCCCGCCGCGGGGATTCTGGCTGCCGGCGAGTTCAACGCCGCAATCGAATTTGGCGTACGCGCGACCAGCGTGTCCGGAGACGCCGCGCGCTTTCAACGACTGCGGGACGAGCGGAGCGGTCCGACGATCGATCGTGCCCGCTACTTCCGCGACACCGGCACGTGGAGTTTCAGCGCGTCGGCCTCGCGCGTCGGGTATCGTGACCAACGATATGTCGCCGGGGTCGAGCGGTATGGCAAGCTCAAGGCCAGCTTCGAGTGGAACCAGATCCCGCTGTTCATCAGTGCGGATACCCGCACTCCGTACACCCAGACCGAGCCTGGCGTATTTCGGCTCGATGATGACCTACAGCGGGCCGTGCAGGCCGGCGCCGGCACGATCGGCGGTTTCCTTCGGGACGTCCGGCCGTTCGCGGTTCGCTCCAGGCGCGATGTCGCTGACCTGCGAATCAGCTATGCGGCCACTCGGGAGCTGGACCTGCGTCTCGCACTGATCAGCACGCGGCGCGAAGGTACGCAGCCCTTTGGCGCCTCGTTCGGCCAGAGCTTGTCTGTTGAGCTGCCGGTACCCATCGACCATCGCACCAACGACATGAATGCCACGGCGGAATGGTCGAACGCGCGCGGGATGGCGCGGCTGGCCTATGACGGCTCGTGGTTCACGAACCATGTCGGGACGCTCATCTTCGACAATCCGCTGAGAGCCACCGACCGCGTTTCGACCGGCGTGGACGGGCCGTCTCAGGGACGCATGGCGCTCGCGCCTGACAGTACGGCGCACGCCGTGAGCGCCGCCGCGTCGCTCGCGTTGCCGGCCCGCACGAGGGCGTTCGGCTCCGTGTCGGTCGGAAGCTGGCTGCAGGACGGCCAGCTCCTCCCGTACACGATCAACACCGCCATCACGCCGATCCCGCTTGCACGTAGCTCCGCCGAGGCCGAGGCGCGCATCGTGTCGGCCAACCTCCGGATCACCTCGCGGCCGACGCCGACCTTGTGGCTGAACGGGCAGTACCGGTCCTACGACTACGACAACCGGACACCGCACTTTGCCGTCGATCAGTACGCGCGCGTGGACGGCACGACCGCCGTGTCCGCCATCGGCGGCAGCGAGCCATTCGGTTACACGCGCCACTTCGCCGACCTGGATGCCTCGTACACGCCGTTCCGGTTCGTCGCCTTCCGTGCGGGCTACGGCGTTGAACGGGATGACCGGACGTTCCGATTTCTCGAAGAGACCAATGAACACACGGTGCGCGGCTCGATCGACAGCACCGCCTTTGCCTGGGGCTCCGTGCGGCTGCAGTACGACCATGCGGTCAGGACCGGCAATGGATTCGACGAAGAGGCATTCAGCGAGATCGGCGAGCAGGTCTCGCTGCGTCAGTTCGACATATCCGACCGGACCCGGGACCGGGCGTCGGCGGTCGTGCAGGTCGTACCGGTTGACGCCGTGGGCCTCAACGCGTCCGTATCCATCGGACAGGACCATCGCCCGGGTGCGGCGTTCGGTCTTCAGGACAACAACCTGCGGAGCGTAACATTGGGGATCGATCTGAACCCTGGAGACATGCTGCTCGCCGGCGCTTCCTACGCCTTCGAGAACTACAGCACGCTGCAGCGATCGCGCCAGGCAAACCCGGGTGTGCAGTTCGATGACCCCACGCGTGACTGGTCCACCGACATGGACGAGAAGGTTCATACCTTTGGCGGGAACCTGGAGCTTCCGCGGCTGACGTCCCGAAGCTCCCTGCGCGTCGGCTACGACGCGGTGCGGTCGAATGCCCAGTATCGCTACCTGGTCCCAGCCAACAGCACGCTCGTGACGCCGCAGCCGCTGTCGCCCGTGGTGAACCGGATGCGGCGCGCCACGGCGGAGCTCCGGCACACGCTGACCGGCCGCGCGGTTCTGGTTACTGGCTATTCGTTCGATTCGTACGACGTGGAGGACTTCGCGCTGTCACCCGGGACGATGAACAGTCCGGTTTTCCCGAGCTTCCTCAACCTGATGTACCAGTTCCGTCCCTACGATGCGCACACCGGCTACCTCCGCCTTGCCTACGCCTGGTGAAGGGTGTTCGCAACAAAGCGCACGGCGTAAGGCCCGAGGATCCAGAGGAGGTCGCATCGCCTACACACCCGTAGCCTGAAGCGAGTGTCCTCATGTATTTCCACGGGTGCAACTATCCCTGGTCAACCGATGGCACGACCATCTTCTATGGCCTCGACTTCGGAGCCAATGTGTGGGGATCGCACCTGGGCGTTTCGACCCGTCGCACAGCCATTCGGCACGACTTCGCGGAGATGGCGG
>JBEBGB010001148.1:0-1408 GCA_040081675.1 Vicinamibacterales bacterium | reverse complement strand
GAGCTGCCTCCACCGACGCTTGCACTGCCGGTACGGTGGGCGCGGGAGTCGTCGATCCACGGCCGACGCTCCCTCCGCTGGCGCACGCAGAGACCAAGGCCAGACTGGCGAGCAGAGCTACCGTCATTCTCATACAGCTATGGTAGCGGCGGCGGAGCCCATTCAGAGAACCTAGACGCGCACGCCAGATCGGTCCGGCGGGGAATTCTTCACGTGCACGCGGAGCATTTCCCTTCGACGCTCCTTCCCGTCGTGACATACGCAGCGGAGCCGGTTGGCATGCCTTTCGCCTCGTGGGCTTCACATGACGCACTCGCGAATCGGCGTGGGGTTCGTGCTCTGGAGCGGGCTTCTGGCGAGCATGGTGGCGGGTCTGGTGATACATTCGAAAGCACAGGCCAGTAACGCCCAGGACGTTCAGCGCCTCACGGACTCGTTGACGGGCGCCGATTCATTCGACCTTTATTGCGCCTCTTGTCACGGCAGAGGTGGGCTCGGGGACGGTTCGGTCGCCCCGGCGCTGCGCGCGAGACCCGCGGACCTTACCACGCTCGCCAGACGCAACAATGGCGCATTTCCCCGCGATCGCGTCCGCGAGTTCATTGCCGGCGCCGGCCGCACGCTCGCCGCGCACGGCACAACGGAGATGCCCGTCTGGGGTTCGCTCTTCCGCGCGTTCGAGGCTGATGCGCGCGCCAGGCTCCGCATTGAGAATCTTGTCTCGCACATCGAGTCCATCCAGGTTCCGACGACCGCCTCAACCGACGCCGGGAGCCGCCTGTTCAGGACGTACTGCGCGAGCTGTCACGGCCTGGCCGGACGTGGGGACGGGGCGATGGCGGAGCACCTTCGACGATCGCCGCCCGATCTCACGCGGTACACGCAGCGGAATGGCGGGGTATTTCCGACGGCGCGTGTGACCCGCATCGTTGACGGCCGGGATGTGGCGGCCCACGGTGATCGAACGATGCCGGTCTGGGGCGATGCGTTCAGTACGCGTGAGGGGCTGAGCGCGTCGGCGGTCAGCCAGCGCATCGCCGCAATCGTGCGGTACATCGAGGGTATACAGGAGCGCCCCACCGAGTAGAAGCGCGCACACCGCTGTGGTACGCTGTCGCTTCCATTGGCGAACATTGATTTCACGCAGGTCTTTATCGTTTTTCTGGTCCTGCTGTTCTCCCTGACAATTCACGAAGCCGCGCACGCGTGGTCGGCCGATCGGCTCGGCGACCCCACGGCGCGCCTGCTCGGACGCGTCTCGCTCAACCCGGCGGTCCATGTCGATCCGATTGGGACGATCGTCTTTCCACTCATCGCGCTGATGACGAGCTTGCCTATCCTTGGGTGGGCGAAGCCCGTGCCGGTCAGCACGCCACGATTGGGGCGGAACTGGAAAGAGAAGTTCATG
>JBEBGB010000318.1:0-5779 GCA_040081675.1 Vicinamibacterales bacterium | reverse complement strand
CCGTGAAGCCGCCGGTGGCGAAGATGACGCCCTTCCGCGCGCGGAAGGTGACGGTCTTGTTTCCGTCCGTCGTGGCCTCGATCCCGATCACCTCCCGGCCTCTGTTGAACACCAGCCTCGTCGCGCGATGCTTCAGCAAGAGCTCGATCCCGCGCATGCGAATGGCCGCTCGGAACTGGGAAATGAGGAACCAGCCATTCTGCTCGGCATACGTCCTAGACGTATTGCCGGGATGGCGGTCGCCGGTCACCGTACTGGAAAAGAGCGAGCGTCCACGATGTTGAAAGTGCTCGGGCAGCTCAGCGTAGCGGTCGCCGGCGGCCTCGGCGTAGTAATCAGTCGGGCCTGGCTGCATGTCACCGACGTCCATCGTTCTCAGCTCGGCGACGATGGGGCCGGCGTTGTCGTAGAAGGCCTCCAGGCAGCTGAATTCGTGTTCCGGCATGCCAAATCGTGGAGCCTTCGGGTTGTACAACGTCGGATAGGCCAGTCTGGCCATGAACTGCAGACAGTTTTCCTTGGAATCCTGAACGCCGCGCTCCTTCATGCGGAAGTTATTGGGAATCCAATACATGCCGCCGGATTTCGCCGTCGTGCCTCCGACAGAGGACGCCTTCTCCAGCATGATGGTCTTGGCGCCGGCATTGTGCGCAATCAACGCCGCCGTGGAACCGGCCGCGCCGCTGCCAACCACGACGACATCGGCTTCATGGTCCCAGCGGTTCTGCGCAAACGCGGTGGACTCCGTGAATGTCACCGCGGCGGCGGTGGCCGCTGTCAGTACTGGGCCCACTCCAGCCACCCGAAGAAAATCGCGGCGTGAAACGCGCGACTCTTCCTCGTGCGCGCCCTCTTGCTGCATGTCGTCGCCTTTTACCATGGCCTCTTCCTTCTCCTCTTTCCAACTCACTGGCTGCACATACAGATGTGGGGTGCTCAGGCCCAGGACGCAGCCGCTTGAACCCGCACGTTATACACCCGAAGCGGGCACCGGTGAACGAAAAGTTGAATCGCTCAGGCCGCGCCCTCCAGTTCCCGCAACAGCCGCAGCACTTCCTCGCCGAGCGCCGGATAGAAGTCGGCCGTGGCTACGCGCGCGTCCCATGCGGCCTTGCCGTCCCAGCAAACGAGACTCCAGGCGGCATTGGCGGCGTCATCCCATTCATTGAGGTTCGGCTCATCACCAGCAATGCTGCGATCGAAGAGGGCGCCCATGCGGCGCACGGTGGCTTTCACCTCCTCGTCGTCGGTCGTATGCACGACGCCGAAGCGATCGTCGAGCAACGTCCAGCGCAGGATTTGCGCCAGCACGCGATCGGGGATGAAGACACCGACGGGAATCGCCTCCGCGAATCGGCGCCGCCAGCTCATTCAAGCGGACGCCAGATCTTCCCTCGATAAAGTAGACACTTCCGCCTAACGCTGGGAGGTGTCCATGGCACGTCGCGTGGGTCCTGTGAAAGTCCGTCAGTACAGCCTGGAGTTCAAGCTCAAGGCCGTGAAGCTCAGCCAGTTAAAGGGCGTCGAAGTGCAAGCCGTCGCGAACGCCCTTGAGATTCATCCGTTCATGCTGTCGCGCTGGCGGAAAGAAGTGCGCGACGGCGATCTGTTTTGCTGCATTGCCCTCACCAACCCGTCCGAAGTGATCATCGTAGACGGGTATTCTGAGAACGGTGTCGATGTCAGGGAGTACGCGCTAAAGACGTACCGCGACGAATCGGCGTGAGAGGGAACCGGCGGCGGCGCAGTCCTGCCATCCAACATGCGGCGAGGGCCGAGACGAGTGGGTCGAACGGGCTCGCGATTCGCCGATTCGTGAGCACATTCAGGCCGACGGACGGATCAGACGCTGGGCGCGGATTTCGGAGGCTGAAGGGCGTGCTCTTCGGGTCATCCTTCTGGCCGACGGCGAAACAGTCCACAATGCGTTCTTCGACCGGAGGTTCACACCATGAAGATTCGGTATTTCGCTGAAACAGACACGTTGCATATCGAGTTCCGCAATGTGCCCGTCACTGAGACCCGTGACCTCGACGAGAACACGTTGCTCGACATCGACGCGGAGGGCAACATTTCAGCAATCACGGTTGAACATGCTTCGGAGCGAGCAGGCATTCCTGAATTCTCGTACGAAGAAGTGACGGCATAACCCACGAATGGAGCCGACGCGCGCTGGCACGTGTCCGCGCGCGGCTCATGCGTCACGTTAACCTGCTGAATCCACGCACATTGCGAGCACGAACAGTCGTGATTACAATGTAGTCACATGATAGCCAAGAGTCGTATCGTCCGTATCGGCAATTCCCGGGGCATCCGTGTCCCGAAGGGTTTACTCGAACAGGCGCAGCTGCCGGAGGACGTTGAGCTGCAAGCCGAGCATGGCCGGTTGGTCGTACGAGCCGCCCGTGGGCCACGATCTGGTTGGGCCGCCGCGGCCAAAGCGATGCACGTCGAAGGTGAGGATAAACTCCTCGACGCTTCGACGCGGACGCGCTTTGACGCCAAGGACTGGCAGTGGCGGTAGCGCGAGCGGTGGTCGTTCGCGGCGAAGTCCACTTGGTTGGCCTCGATCCGACGCTGGGGAGCGAGATCAAGAAGCCCCGACCCTGCCTCGTCGTGTCGCCGAACGAACTTAATCAGCACCTGCGCACCGTCATTGTGGCGCCCATGACGACCGGTGGACAGGCCTACCCTTGGCGTGTGGCGTGCCGTTTCCAGAACCGCTCTGGATTCGTGGCGCTCGATCAACTGCGTACGGTCGATAGCAAACGCCTTGTCAAGCGGTTGGGACGCCTGTCCGGTGCGACGACCAAGGAAGTCCTAGATACGCTACAGGAGATGTTCGCCGAGTGACTGAATCGCCAACGGGTCGCCCGAATCTTCATCACTGAACCGAAACATTCGGTCAACGCGCGGCCTTGAACCGGCTCGTCGATCGAAGCCCGGAAAGCTTCGCCCGGTTTTCGTCGCACGGTTTGCTTCTGCCAGTTTCCCACCGGCACAGCATTTGTTGCGACACACCAAGCTCTCTGGCCATAGCCCGTTGAGAGAGGCCTCAGGGATGGGTCGCGGCGGGGCGGGTGTTTGCCCGCGAGGCCGAGGCGCGGCGCGATTGCGTCGAGCTCGTGACGCATGGCCGTGAGGTTCTCCAGGGACTCCGCAGCTTCTCTTCGTAACTGAGGGGACAGTCATGATTGAATTGGTGGAGCCGCATGAGCAAGGCGTTCACGAAGGAATCCGACGCCGGGAGCGACGAGGACGACCGCGCCGCCGAAGAGGCCGCGCACGCCCAACCCGTCGGAGTGAAAAACTACATCACACCGAGCGGCTTGCAGCGACTCACCGACGAGCGCCGGTTTCTGCTCACCCGGGAACGGCGGGCGGTGACAGCGGTGGTGGCCTGGGCGGCGAGCAACGGCGATCGCAGCGAAAACGCCGACTATCAATACGGCAAACGGCGGCTGCGCGAGATCGATCGGCGGATTCGCTTTCTCACCAAACGAATCGATGCCGCGGAGGTGGTGGACCCGGAAGCCCCGAGAGGTGGACGGGCGGCGGCGCGGGTCTTCTTCGGGGCGACCGTGCGTTATGCCAACGCCGCTGGAACGGAGCGGACAGTGAGCGTCGTCGGCCTCGACGAGGTCGACCTGGACCGCGACCACATCAGCTGGATGTCGCCACTGGCGCGTGCGTTGATGAAGTCCGGACCGGGCGACCGCGTGGTCCTTCACGCGCCGGGCATGACGGAGAAACTGCAGATCCTCGAGGTGCGTTATGCGCGCATCCCCGTGGAGCCCTTCAGGGAACCGCCTGGGGCCGAGGCCGCGCCGAAGACTCGTCCTCGCACCGGCGGCTAGACCGCCGTAGGGTCGGTCGCGTGCCCGCATCAACTCGCTGCTACACAAGCTCCCGAAGCAGACGCATTGCCGGCGTGACGCGGATGCCCTCCGGCGTGACGTAATCCTTGGTGCCGACCGCCGACACCTGCCACGCCTCGCATTTCGGGAACCGTGCTTTCAGGTACTTCAGGCTGCGATCGACCTCGGTGTCCGCCCACTTGCATTCAACCATCAACTGTGGCGCTCGCCCTTCGACGACGACGAAGTCCACTTCGCGACGCGCCGAACGGCGACAGTCGATGGATCGCATATCCGGGCTTCCCGCAGGGCATTGATGGACAACGGCGAGCCGACGAGCTCCGGGAGACGGAGTATCAGCAGTTCGAGGTTGCCCAAGTCCTGGACACGTTCAAGACTGGCAACCTCTTCGCGGACCAGCGCGGGCCGCGCTTCAGCGTCCTCCGGTGCCGGCTTGTTGAACCCGCCAGGTAACTGAGGACGATATCGGCCATTGGCGCGTCGTAACATCATCCGTCCCGCGTCTGGTCCGCAAGGCACTGCAGCCCGAGACGCGCAGAAGCCCAAGGGGCCTGCCATCCCGGTAGTCCCTTGCGAACTGGAACTAGACTGTCAGGCAAGACGGCCCATGATGCGACGGATTCTCACCCTCGACGGCGGAGGCATCCGCGGCGTGTTCAGCCTTCAGGTGCTCGCCCGGATCGAGCACATCTTTCGCACCGCGCGAGGGCGTCCAGCTCTCGTCCTTCGCGACGAGTTCGACTTCTTCGCCGGCACCAGCACGGGCGCCATCATCGCCACGTGCCTGGCTTGGGGCATGCCTGTGTCCGACATCGAAGAGCTGTACGTCGAGCATGGGCGAGAGATGTTTGCGAAGGCACGGTGGTACGCGCGATGGAAGAGCAAGTACGATGCGGACCCTATCGCCAACATGTTTCGAAGTCGATTCTGCGAGGACGATCCCGACCGGACGCCTGCACTGCTTGGCACCAGCAAGCTGTTTGGACCTGCGGAGCGGAAGTACCTCCTCGTCGTTATGAGGAATGCCTCTACGGGGTCACCGTGGCCTGTCTGCAACAACCCGGACGCGATGTTCAACGACACGAGCCGGCCCGACTGCAACCTACGGATCCCCATCTGGAAACTGCTACGAGCGAGTACCGCGGCGCCGACATACTTCCGGCCAGAAGCGATCGATGTCGGGGGTACGGAACATGTCTTCATCGACGGGGGGTTGACGCCCTTCAACAATCCTGCCTTTATCGCCGCGCTGACGGCAATGCTCCCCTGCTACCGAATCCAGTGGCAGACCGGCGTCGACAAGTTACTTGTCGTGTCAGTCGGGACCGGTCTTGTGCGTGCGCGACTAGAGAAGCGTGACCCTGAACGGATCAACGTTGTCGATCAGGCCAGGAGCGCGGTGCCCGCCCTGATGGGCTCGGTATCGCAGCAGCAGGACATGCTGTGCCGACTGATCGGCAGCTGCCAGTCGGGGGCTCCACTTGATCTGGAGGTCGGTGATCTCAAGGAGCCCTCGCTGTTTGGAACCAGCGAGAAGAAGTTCTCCTACCTTCGATACAACCGTGAATTCACGCCGGCCGAATCGGCACGGTTGCTCAGCGCCACAGGGCAGAAGTTCGCTCTCGACAACCTCGGCCTGATTCCGTTCTTGAAGGACGCCGGCCGCGACTACGCGCGCGCCTCCGTTCATCCCGAAGACGTGCTGCGTCACTGACCGGGCCGCGCGGCTTCTCATCGGTCCAGGGCCAACGCCCGGTCTGCACAGATCACATCATGAGACGATGAGATCCTGAGTCGTACTTCTAGTCCCCTGGAAGCGAAATCTCTTGGAGAAGTTTCCGAAGTGTGATCTAACACAGGGCATGCCAAAGATGGGACGCCCCAGAGCTGAAGTCGTGGTC